>CAZJVX010000071.1:0-7993 GCA_964549345.1 uncultured Flavobacteriales bacterium
TTGATCTAAAATAATATCTAAATTATTTTTTAAATTAATTACACTTAAGTCATTCTGAATCAGTTCTTTAACAGTTTCTTTATTTAAAATTAAATTAACAAGTGATATGTATTTTACCTTAACTAACATCTTGGCGATTAGATATGAAATCCTACTACTTTTGTAACAAACGATTTGAGGCACATTAAAAAATGCCGTTTCTAATGTTGCCGTTCCCGATGTAACAAAAGCTACACGTGAATGATTTAATATATTGTAAGTATCATTATAGATGATACTCACATTACTTTCTAAACCTATTTTATTGTATACACTTTTAAGATGACTAATCCCTCCAATAATGATGTTAAATTGATCTTCTCTGTGCATGCAGGCATTCAGCATTATAGGTAATTTTTTTTCTATCTCCTGCTCTCTGCTTCCCGGGAGAAGAATTATATTTTCTTTCTCATTATCTAGCTCATATCTCGAGTAAAACTCTTCTTTACTAAGAGCATTTTCGTTAATAAATCTTTCAATGTATTCTACAAGAGGATGACCATTATAACTTACTTCGATACCCTGACTAATAAAATATTTTTTTTCAAATGGAAGTATAACAAATAACTTATCAATGTATTTCCTAATTTTTTTTACTCTACTCTCTTTCCAAGCCCAAACTTGAGGAGCTATAAAGTATAATACAGGAATTCTTGTGTGAGATTTTATAAATTTAGCAATTCTCATATTAAAACCGGGGAAATCAATTAGAATAAGCGCATCAGGTTTACTATCTACAATATCTTTTTTGCAAAGTTTAATGTTTTTTAAAATAGACTTAAGATTAATAATTACTTCTAGAAATCCCATGAAATTGTGATCCTTATAATGTTTTACAAGGTCACACCCCTGCCCTTTCATTAAATCTCCTCCCCAGCACCTGAATTGTGCATCATGATCTAAATTTTTGATTTCATTTATTAACTGTGAACCATAAAGATCCCCAGAAGCTTCACCGGCAATTAGATAGTACTTCATCAATTTATAAATAACACGGAAATGGCTGCCCATAGCAGTGTTAGGCCTACTATGCCTTTAGAAAACTGATCAATCTTGAAAATAAAAAATGAAAAATAGAAAATCAACATATTCACTAACAGACATAACATAAGTGTATTTTGTCTCATTTCTAAATAAATATCCGATACTAAGTTGTTGGTATTGATTTCACTAAAAAAATAAGATGTAAACTGTAAAAACGACAGGTTATTTCCAATCACTAGATAAGCAATTAAAAAACCAATTACAGGGCTAATAAATCCAGCTATTATTCCATATTTAAATTTATTCCATTTTAATGTCCAACTATATCTCATCTAACTTCCATTTATTTATTTCCTTTATTGACTCATAACATGTCATATCAAATTGAGTGGGCACTATGGTAATGTAGTTATTTTCAAGAAAATAAATATCTGAGTTTTCATCTTTTTCTTTAGAACCAAAAGAGCCTGTCAGCCAATAGTACTTGTTACCAAAAGGGTCAGCTCTTTGATCAAATGTATCATCCCAGAATGCTCGACCTTGTTTGCATACTTTGATTCCCATTATTTCATTTTCTTCTACGGCTGGAATATTTACATTTAGACAAGTGCCCTTTTTCATGTTATTTTCTATCAAAGTCCTAAAAATAGCTTTAATATACTTTATAGAAGGACTAAAATTAGCATCTGGATCATAATTTGTTAGTGAAAATCCAATACTAGGAACACCTTCTAATGCACCTTCAACTGCTGCAGACATCGTGCCAGAATATAAAACATTAGTACTCACATTTGAGCCATGATTAATGCCCGATAAAATATAATCTGGCTTTCTCTCTTTCAGCAAAAACATTCCCATTTTTATGCAATCTACCGGAGTGCCCGTACAGCAATAGGCTTTAATATTTTTAAATTGAGTTGTTTCATAACATCTTATAGGTTCGTTTACAGTAATGGCATGCCCCATTCCTGATTGTGGTTTATCAGGCGCAACAATTAGTATTTCACCAAAATCTTTTACCGCATTGACCAATGATGTTATACCTTTTGCATTGTATCCATCATCATTTGTTATTAAAATAAGTGGTGTTGACATTCATCTAAATTAATTATTATTAAAAATTTGGCACTAACTTTGTCTATAAGATTTTAAATAATGCAGATGAAAAAAATAGTAAGCGTATTAATAATTATATCCATCAACTTTCTCTTTACATCTCTTCCAGTTTTTGGAAACAAAGTTGAAACCGTATCAAAAATTAAAAAGGTAACTGTTTTTAATAAAGGGGTTAACGTTCAGCGATTTGGAAACTTAGACATAAAAAAGGGTAACAACACCATTTACATTCAAGAGCTATCACCTTATTTATCCAATGAATCCATTCAGTTTGTTGTTAAATCGTCAAAAGTCATTATTAATTCTGTAGGAAAAGAAATGAATTACTTAGGGATCCAAAACCATTTGACTGATGAAGTAAAATTGTTAAAAGACAGTCTGGATCTTACCAATGAAAAACTGAGGCTAGCACAAGTATCTTTACGTGTTTACAACGAAGAAAAAGATTTGTTAGACGAAAATAAATCTGTACTAAAACTATCAAAAGAGTTTATCATTGATGACTTAATGGATCTATCAGATTTTTTTAGAGAAAGAATGCTTGATATTGAAGAGAAAATTTCAATAACAAATAAGAAAATCAATAGTATAAATCAAACTATTGCAAATATTCAATCCCAACTGCGGACCTTGAACGCAAGGGTAAGAAATCAATTCAGTAATGTGGTTATCCAAATTACCAGTAAAGAAGAATTGAAAGTAGATTATGAGTTAAGTTATAATATTAATGATAGAGCCGGCTGGAAACCATGTTTTGATTTAAGAATAGAAAAGATGAATTCTCCTGTTGACATTACATACAAAGCTGAAATTTATCAAAATACAAACGAACAATGGAAAAATATAAATATTTCCTTGTCTACAGGAAATTTAAATCAATCCAATAAAGCACCTGCGTTTAATACAGATTACCTTTCTTTACATAGACAAGTGAGAAATAAATATAGAGAACTGCAAACTTCATCAAATCCTAGATATGACAATTATTCAAGTGAGGCTACAGGGGAATCTGTGGATATGGAAATGGCTATGGATGATGATATAGGATATGCTGAAACATCTGCAGCTTTCACTACAGTTGACTTTAGTGGTACACAAATCCAATATGACATTGCCTTGCCATACTCCATATCATCCTCTTCTAAATCTATTTTTATGGAGATTCAGAAAATTAATTTACCTGCTACATATGATTACTATACCTATCCTAAGTTAGATAAAGATGTTTTTCTAATGTGTCATTTTACATCTATAGCGGAACAAAACTTTCTTGCTGGAAGTGCTCAAATTTATTATGAAGGCAAATCGGTAGGTACCACTCACTTAGACCCTTTATCTACTAAAAATACAATAGATTTATCTTTAAGTCGTGATTTTTCCATTTTAACGACAAGAAAGCCATTGAAAAAGTTTTCTTCAGAAACTAAAATCAGCGATAAAGTAAAACAGGAAAGATCATTCGAGATTACTTTGAAAAATAATAAATCTTCTAAAATTACCGTAAAACTAGTAGACCAAATACCTGTTTCAAACGATAAATCCATTGATGTCGAGTTAGTAGAATCCAGTGAAGCAAAATTTAACAAAAATAAAGGTAAGTTGACTTGGTTAATAGATTTAGAACCAAATACTACAACAATCAAAAATTTCACCTACATCGTAAAATATCCTGAAGACGAAAGTATAATCGGTCTTTAATTAACACCAATAGTTTGCTTACAAGAAGCTAAAATATCTTTTGCATTCTCTAGTGTTTTCCCTTCAGCATAGCATCTTAATACAGGTTCAGTTCCAGATGGTCTAATCATTAACCATTCATCATCACTAAGGATGAATTTAAAACCATCTGTGGTGTCTACACTCTGTATGTTATATTTTCCAAAAGATTGAAATGCATTGTTTTCACAACTTTCCACAATGGATTGTTTCAAATTTTCATTAATGTGTAGATCGTCTCTCCAATATTTAAACTCCCCTACTAATTCATAAATTTCTTTAATTAATGAGGTTAACGATTTGCCTGATTTAGCCATGTATTCAAATATGACCAAGCCCATCCATATTCCATCTCTTTCAGGAATGTGCCCTTTTATGGCAATACCACCTGATTCTTCTCCTCCAATTAGAACATCTTCATTGATCATTTGTTGTGCTATATGCTTAAAGCCAATTTGAACAGTATCGTGTTCCAATCCCCACATTTCGGCTAATTTCACCACTCTAGGTGTTGTAGATGCAGCTACTACCACTTTACCTTTCATGGATTTGTATTTGTGCAGATACAGTAATAACAATAGTAGTATATGGTGAGAGTCAACAAAATCTCCTTTTTCGTCAAATAAACCAATTCTATCTGCATCTCCATCAGTTGCTAATCCAGCGGCAATTCCTCCGTTATTCTTTATGAATTTAGAAAACGGATTTAGGTTTTTTGCTATAGGCTCAGGAGCTTGTCCATCAAAAGATGGATTATATTCACAGTGTAAAAAAGACATATCAGGAAATATTTTCTTCATAACAAATTGACCTGCACCGTACATCGCATCATATGCAAAATGAAGACCTGAATTTTTGATAACATCAAGGTCAAAAGAAGACTTAATTTTGTCTATGTACATGGTTTCTAGATCTACATGTTCTAATAAACCGTTCGCTTCCATTTCTGAAAGGTTTACCTCACCTAAATCTAGATTGTTTTTAGCTGGAATTAATACTTCTACTTCAGAAATTTTATCTGATGTAAGAGGACCACCATAATGGCCTTTTAGTTTAAAACCATTATAAGAAGGTGGGTTGTGACTAGCAGTAAGTACAATACCAATCGCAGTATTTAACTCTTTTGCCGCTAACGAAATCATAGGTGTTGTAATGATACTATCTGCTTGATATACTTTTATACCTTGTGATACTAACACTTTAGCAGCAGTTTCCATAAATAAATTTCCTGCAAATCGGCAGTCATGGCCAATGACTACACTTAAGTTATTTTCAAAATTCTTTTTAATCCAAAGTCCAGTAGCTGTTGTGATTCTAGCTACATTTTCTACTGTAAATTCATCTGCAATTATGGCTCTCCAACCATCTGTACCAAATTTGATATCTGACATTTTATGATTTTTCAGCAAATGTATGATTTTTACCAAAAAACAAATACTAATATAGATTGATACCATTTAATAAAATTTGACATTCTATTTAAAAACCAATTTTACTTCTTTTAATTCATAATTAGAAATTGTTCTTTTTTAAGTAATTATCAGGTATAGCCCTTATATTTGTTTAAAATTATATCATGAAGATTGTTATTGCAGGTGCCGGAGATGTGGGTACACATCTAGCAAAGCTTTTAGCTTCTGAAGACCACGACATTTATCTTATAGATCGATGTGAAGAAAGTTTAGCAGCTGTCTCAAGCCAAATCGATGTATTTACAATAACTGGTGATGCCAAATCAGTAGAGATTATGGAGCATAAACTCATTGAATCTTGTGATTTACTTATTGCTGTTACTTCTAGTGAAGAAACCAATATGTTGATATGTATATTAGGTAAAAAACTGGGGGCTAAAAGGACCATAGCCAGAATAAATGATGTTAATATAGTTAAAGAAGGAAAAGAACATTTTTACCATGATTTAGGTATAGATACACTTATTTCTCCAACTCATTTAGCTACACTAGAAATTCAACGGCTAATTAATCAAGCTTCATTTACAGATGATTTGGAGTTTGAAGGGGGTAAACTAACCGTCTTTGGAATTTCATTGGCTAAGGATTCTCCGCTAATAAATAAGTCTGTTAGAGAAAGTGCATCGCTTAATCCTAACCTAACATTTAAACCACTAGCCCTTCATCGAAATGATTATACGTTATTAGTGAATAACGAAACGGTGTTCCAAGAAAATGATATTGTATATTTTATATCCTTAAAGGAGTCTATTGATATAATCAATAAGATATGCGGTAAAGAAAATTTTAAGATTAAAGACATTATGATATTAGGAGGTAGTAGAATTGGTCTTTATACTGCAGAATTACTGGAAAATGAATATCGTGTTACCATTGTAGAAAAAGATAAGCAAAGGTGTGATGAAATCGCTGGTTATTTAAATAAGACACTTGTAATTAATATGGACGGTCACGATGTTCAAATGTTAGAAGAAGAAGGTCTTACAGATATGGATGCACTTATATCTGTTACAGCAGATTCTGAAATGAATATCATGTCTTCATTAGTAGGTAAAAAACACGGAATTAAAAAAACGATAGCTAGAATAGAAAATTTTGATTACATCCATCTATCTCAGTCCATTGGTGTGGATACTTTAATTAATAAAAAAATTATAGCCGCTAGTGATATCTTTAAATTCGTAAGGAAGGGTAACGTGAGTTCTGTTTCCAATTTACATGGCGTGGATGCTGAGATTATTGAATTTGTAGTTAATGAAGGTTCAAAAGTGTCCAAACACCCAATAAGAGAACTTAAATTCCCTAAATCAGCTAATATTGCAGGTGTAATTCGTGATTCGTACGCTATTATTCCTTTTGGAAACTTTCAACTGATGCCCAACGATAAAACAATCGTATTTTCCCTAACTGAATCTATCAAAGAAATTGAACAATTTTTCCAGTAATAAAAAAGGTCTATTTAATTCATCCGTAATAGTATATGTAATTGGAACATTATTACTGTTAAACGGTTTACTCATGCTCAGTTGTGTACCATTTGCTATTTATTACGATGATCAAAATCATATTAATACGTTTTTGCTTTGTAGTTTGATCACAATATCATTCGGTTTTTTACTTCGATTTCTAACTAAAGACGAAAAAAATGCTGAAATTAAAAAGAGAGATGGATATTTAATCGTGGTAGGAGGTTGGTTATGTATGACTTTTTTTGGTACCCTACCCTATTTATTAACTGAAAGTATTCCCTCATTTACGGATGCTTTTTTTGAAACTATGTCGGGCTTTACTACAACAGGGTCCACCATTTTAGACGAAATTGAATCACTTCCTAAGAGTATATTATTTTGGCGAAGTATGACACAATGGATTGGAGGGATGGGAATTATCGTTTTGACAATAGCTATCTTGCCTCTTTTGGGGATTGGTGGTATGGAATTATTTGTTGCTGAAGCTCCGGGCCCTACAAAAGATAAAATACATCCAAGAATCAAAGAAACTGCAAAGAGGTTATGGATTATTTATTTTTCACTTACCGCCCTTGAGACCCTAATTCTCATGTTCTTAGGACTAAGTTTTTTTGATGCTATTAATCATTCCCTTACCACCACCTCAACGGGTGGTTTTTCAACCAAACAACAAAGTATTGCAGCATTTCAAAATCCATTTGTGGAAGCTGTTATTGTAATCTTCATGTTTTTAGCCGGAACCAATTTTACCATGATTTATTTTGGACTAAAAATGAAGTTTAGGAAAATTATTAATAATGATGAGTTTAAATGGTATTTATCCGCTGTACTAATTTTTATTTTATTGCTTAGTTTTTACAGGACACATACATCATCCTCAGATTTTATTCATTCATTTAGAGAAATTTCTTTTCAAGTAGTTTCCATTATAACAACTACTGGATATGCTACTGCTGATTATACCCTATGGGGATCCTTTCTTACATTCATTTTTTTTCTATTTCTTTTTTCAGGGGCCTCAGCAGGTAGTACGAGTGGAGGGATTAAAATTGTAAGAATAATTTTATTGATAAAAAATGGTTTATTGGAATTTAAAAGGAGATTACATCCAAAAGCAGTAATTCCTGTAATGCTAAATAAGCAAGTTATTTCAAGTACCATAACATATAATTTATTGGCTTTTATTTTTTTATATCT
>CAZJVX010000072.1:0-7970 GCA_964549345.1 uncultured Flavobacteriales bacterium
CAATTCTTTTAATTCCTCCTATAATAATGACACCAACCAATAAAGCTAAAATTAAACCTATTATTGTACCTGCACTAGAGCTACTCAAACCCAGCAACTCCTTTAGCACAATAGTAGCCTGATTAGATTGAGCGGCATTTCCTCCACCAAACGACCCCCCTATGCAGAAAACCGCAAATAACACCGCAGTTACCTTACCAAGAACTTTAAATCCTTTTTCTTTTAACCCCTTACTTAAATAATACATTGGCCCTCCGTATACAGTGCCGTCAGAACCAATATCTCTATAATGGACACCAAGTGTACATTCCACAAATTTGGTAGACATTCCTATTAATCCACAAATAATCATCCAAAAAGTAGCTCCAGGACCTCCTAAGGCTATTGCCAATGCGACACCAGCAATATTCCCGTTTCCTACAGTTCCTGAAACGGCTGTAGCCAACGCTTGAAAATGGGTCACCTCTCCTTCTTTACTTTCATCTTTGATGGTATCTTTAACATCCCCATCAACGGCCAAACTTTCATCAACAGATTTTTTTTCTAAATCATCATATTTGCCTCTTACTACATTAATGGCTTTAGGGAAATATCTAATGTTTGGAAAACCAAAATAGATGGTAAAGAAAAAAGCACTAACTACCAATAAAATAATCACAAATGGGGCTCCTTCAAAAACCTCAAAAAATACCACGTTTGAAACAAAATCAGAAAATGGTTGAAACGCTTTATCAATTTTTTGGTCAAGACCAAGTTCATTACTTTCAGCTGCATATGATGTCGCAATAGGCCAAGTTAAAATAAATGATAGTAAGTATTTAATGTTCATTTTGTGTTTTTAATTGTCTGTCCAATATCTTAATCCCGGCTAAAAAATCTACGGGATTATAATTCAATTCCTTTTTTGCTTTACGTATGTCAAAACCTGTTACAAGAGGTCTTTTTGCAGGTTGATTTAATGACTTCGAAGATACAGGATTTATCAATGATTTGTCCAAGTTATAAAAATCCGCTACCATATATACCATCTCTAAAATACTGTAACGTGTTGGACCAGAAAGATGAAATAATCCATGTGCATTTTTATCCATTATGGAAATACAACCTTTAGCCAGATCTTCTGCTAATGTGGGGGACCTAAACTGGTCATTAACTACATTAATGGTATTCCCTTTCTCTATTTCTCCCTTTGCCCACAATACTAAATTTGATCTACTCATATTATCGGTAATTCCATATATAATTATAGTTCTAGCAATACTCCAGTTTGCACAGTTTTCTTTAACAATTTTTTCTGACTCTAACTTAGACTTAGCATAATGGTGCAATGGATTGGGCATATCATTTTCATTGTAAGGGCCATCTTCTCCGTCAAACACAAAATCAGTACTTAAATGAATAAAATGAGTTCCTAATTTAGCCACCGCATTAGCAAGGTGTTTTACGCCATTGACATTAACATCCCAACATTGTTTTTGATTTAATTCACATGCATCCACATTGGTCATTGCTGCACAATTAATTATCACATGCGGTGAAAATTGTTTTAAGGTTTGATTTACTTCTGTTTCGTTTGTGATATCAAGTGACTGGAATGAATAATTCGTCTGATCAATTAATCTGTTTTGACCCATTCCTGTGGCAAGGAGTTCTATATCATTTCTAGATTTTAATCCATAAACCAATTTTTGACCCAGCAGACCATTTGCTCCAGTTATCAAAACCTTTTTCATTATTGTTCTATTCCAAAAATCTGATTTAACTTAGATATTTCATCTCCACTACCTAGGACAATAATTTTACAATTTGGCATTATTTCAGTGTCATCATTAGGATTTATTAAAAAATCCCCGTTAGCATTTTTAAAACCAATAATGTTACAAACTGGAAAATCCTTCTTTAAATCCGAAATTTTTTTGAACTGAAAGTCTGATGGAAGATCTTTAAAATCAATACTTTCTAAGTTTATTTTATTTTCCCCTTCAATTAATATTTCATCTATAAATTCCAATACATCAGGTGTAGCAACTAGTTGGGCCATATGTGATCCACCAAGTGAATCAGGCATTATTACATTTTCAGCTCCAGCAATTTTTAATTTTTTTACAGAGCTAGACTTAGAAGCTCTTGCTATAATTTTAAGTTTTGGGTTTAATTCTTTAGCTGTTAAAACCACAAACAAGTTATCTGCATCAGATGGAAGGGTGGTTATTAATGCTTTAGCGCTTTTGATTCCACATTTTAGAAGTAATTCATCATTTGTAGCATCACCTTCAGCACAATTAATATCAGTTTTAGTTCTAAAATGACTTGCTATATCAACATCTTGTTCAATAACTAAACATTTGTGTTTATGAGCCATAAGAGTTTCTAATGCTGTTGAACCTACTCTTCCGTGACCACAAATAATAACATGGTTAGTAAGCGTTTCAATGTTTTTCATGTATTTAAATTCTCTAAAATAGGTTCTGTAGTCACCACTCAGTATATATCCTGTAATCGATGTTACAGCATAAGCAAATGTACCAAAACTTGTGATGATAAGAAATGCAGTAAATAATTTTCCAGCATTAGATAATTTTTCCACTTCTCCAAACCCAACTGTAGAAACTGTAATTATAGTTTGATAGAAAGAGTCTAATACGGACCATCCTTCAAAAAACATATAACCGATTGTTCCCGCGATGACAATAATCAATAATACCACGAGTGAATACAACACTTTAGAAAAAAGACTGAAATTTAGAAGCATTCTATTCATGATCTTACTTTAAATCCCAAACCGTTTTTCTTTTTTGCCTAAGCTTAAAAATGGATTTATTTTCTAAAATAAAAGCCATAATGAAATATATCAATACAGGGCTACCTAGTGCAATAAAACTTAAATAAATGAAGAATTTCCTTACAATTATGGGGTTAATATTAAGTTTATCTCCCCACCATTCACTTACACCAAATGCTCTTTTTTCAAAAAAGTTAATGATACTATTTAATACTGGAATCTTAAATTTTATTAGCATGTCATTATATATAAAGGGACATTTGATCTTTTAGTTTCTTAGCTTCTTCTGACGCACGTTCTTCAAAAAACTCATCATTTGATGCATATATAACACCCCTTGATGAATTTATTAAAAGTCCCACATCTTTATTTATACCGTACTTGATTACTTTATGTAAATCTCCTCCTTGTGCACCAACTCCTGGTACGAGGAGAAAATGCATTGGTATTTTTTCGCGAACAAGGCTAAACTGACTTTCATTGGTTGCTCCCACTACAAACATCATGTTACCATGATTACCCCAATCTGCTGTTTTCTCCAAAACATCTTCAAATAGTTTTTTTCCGTTTTCCAAAGTAAGCTGCTGAAATGAAGAAGAGCCAGAATTACTTGTCAAACCTAATACTATAACCCATTTTTTAGAAATAGTCAAAAATGGGGAAACGGAATCTTCACCCATATAAGGGGCTACAGTAATAGCGTCAAAGTCATACGTTTTAAAAAAAGTCTCTGCATATTTTAACGAAGTATTACCTATATCCCCACGTTTAGCATCCGCGATTAAAAACATTTTTTTTGGGACGTAATCAATCGTTTTCTTTAACGAAATCCATCCTTTTGGTCCTAGACATTCATAAAAAGCAATATTTGGTTTATATGCGACACAATACTCCTTGGTTGCGTCAATAATTCTTTTGTTGAACTCAAATACAGGATCTTCAAATTCCAACAAAAAAGAAGGTATTTTACTTATATCTGGATCCAAACCAACACATAAGAATGATTTCTTTTCAAAAATTTGAGCTATTAATTCTTCCCTGTTCATTGACCCTCTGTTGTCCCTTCGTTTAATTTTTCCGCATTTTCTGCCATAATTAAAGCATCTATCATCTCTTGAATATCACCATTCATGAAATTTGTTAAGTTGTAAATAGTTTTACCTATTCTATGGTCTGTTATTCTCCCTTGTGGATAATTGTAGGTTCTGATTTTAGCAGATCGATCACCTGTAGAAACTAGGGATTTTCTTTGGTCAGCTCTTTCTTTTGCTAATCGTTCTTCTTCTGCCCGATACAGTCTTGAACGTAATACTTGAAGGGCTTTTTCATAGTTTTTATGTTGAGACCTACCATCTTGACACTCCACAACAGTACCAGTAGGAATATGTGTTAATCGGACTGCAGACTCTGTTTTATTAACATGCTGACCCCCAGCTCCTGAGGACCTGTAAGTATCTTTTTTTACATCGGCTAGATTTAAATCAAAATCAACCTCTTCTGCCTCAGGCAGAACAGCAACTGTAATAGCCGAAGTATGAACTCTTCCTTGTGACTCTGTTTCTGGAACCCTTTGCACTCGATGAACTCCCGATTCAAATTTTAATTGACCATAGACTTCATCTCCTGAGATAGCCAAAGAAATTTCTCTAAAACCCTTTGTACCACCTTCATTTGAATTCAACACTTCAAATGACCAAGATTTTTCTTTAAAAAACATGGAAAACATTCTGAAAATATCTTCCACAAATATACATGCCTCATCACCTCCAGTTCCTGATCGAAGTTCCATAATGACGTTTTTATTATCATTTGGATCTTTGGGAATCAAAAGCCATTTTATTTTTTCGTCTAACTCTACCTTTTTATTTACAAATTCATCTAACTCTTCTTTTGCTAAAGCTTTAAATTCAAGATCTTCCTCATTTTGAATGATCTCTTTTGCATTTGCTATATTTTCTGTTATTTCTTTATATGTTTTATATGTAGAAACAATTTCGGATAAGTCTTTGTATTCGCGGTTAAGTTTGACATATCGTTTCATATCATTGATTACCTCTGGATCAACCATCTGTTTTGCAATTTCATCGTAACGAATTGAGATTTGCTCCAATTTATCTAAAATTCCAATCTCACTCATTCGTAATTAAAATTCCCTTTATTACTAGAAATTGTCAATTGTTTTTTGGATGATGATTCTACAAATCCAATAATTTTGGCCTCCAAATTAAAAGATGAGCAGATGGAAATAATATCACTCGCAAAAGCAGGATCGATATATATCTCCATTCGATGTCCCATATTAAAAACCTTATACATTTCACTCCA
Source organism: uncultured Flavobacteriales bacterium (assembly GCA_964549345.1). GTDB lineage: Bacteria > Bacteroidota > Bacteroidia > Flavobacteriales_D > Parvicellaceae. Next base: position 5,108 of record CAZJVX010000072.1, read on the forward strand.
TGGAGTTGATGACTCCGATTGAATTAATTCAAACAATGGCGGAATATCAAATAAGTCATTTTTTACAATATGTAGATTGTCGATAAAGTGAAGTACTTTCGTTTGTCCTCCACCACTGCAATGTACCATGCCGTGTATCTGACCCCTATATGATTTAAGTATTTGAGCAATGACTGGAGCATATGTTCTTGTAGGCGATAGCACAAGCTTTCCAATATCTAATGGAATATCGTCAATATGATCTGTTAAAAACTTTGTACCGCTATACACTAAATCAGATGAAATAGATGGATCAAAAGTCTCTGGAAATTTTTTACCTAAATCATGATGAAAAACATCATGTCTTGCTGATGTTAGACCATTACTACCCATCCCACCATTATATTGTTTTTCATAAGATGTTTTTCCAGACGATGATAACCCAATAATGAGATCTCCATCTTGAATATTATGGTTGCTAATTACATCATCTCTTCTCATTCGCGCAACTACAGTTGAATCAACTATGATCGTTCTAACTAAATCTCCCACATCAGCGGTCTCTCCACCGGTTGAATGAATTGAAACACCAAACTCTCTTAATTCACTTAATAACTCCTCAGTTCCATTTATAATAGACGAAATTACATTTCCATCAACAAGAGACTTATTTCTACCTATAGTTGATGATACTAAAATATTTTCTACTGCTCCGACACATAATAAATCGTCAATATTCATAATTAGTGCATCCTGCGCAATGCCTTTCCAAACAGATAAATCTCCTGTTTCTTTCCAATATGCGTAAGCTAATGATGACTTTGTTCCTGCTCCATCGGCATGCATGACTATACAATGCTCTTCTGAACCCGATAAATAATCAGGTACTATTTTACAAAATGCCTTTGGGAACAATCCTTTATCCACTCTTTTAATGGCTTGGTGTACTTCCTCTTTCCCTGAGCTAACACCTCTTAATGCATATCTTGAATTATCAGTCATAACGGAAATAAAAAAACCCCTTTCGGGGCTTAATCTTACTTATCTATTCATCTAAACCAGGAGAATAATCTGTACTTAAAACAATAAATTGAGTTCTACGATTCTTTTGGTGTGCTGCTTCTTGTTCTTCTTTAGTAGACAACCTATCAATAGATCCACATTCTAACCCTTCCATTCTAGGCCTATCTTCACCATAACCCACAGGAACCATTCTTTCTTTTGGTATACCCTTTGAGATCAAATAATCAACACAAGATTGTGCCCTTCTTTGAGAAAGTTTTTTATTGTATTTATCCGAACCTCTGCAATCAGTGTGTGCTTGAAGTTCAATTACAATATTCGGGTTATCCGTTAATGTGGTATAAAGATAATCCAACGAATCTTCAGAATTTACATTTTCATCAACCAACAATTCTGCTTTATCCAGTGCATATTGCACTTCAGGAAAATCAATAATTGCAGCCTCACCAGATTCATCAACAATTGGAATCAAATAAACTTCTTCTAAGAATCGTTTAGAGTTTTCTTCATTGATTGTACTGATTTGATTTCTAGCTACCAAAAAGCTGTCTTTTTCAACTTCAATCTCATAGATCATTTCTTTTAATATGTAACGTTTTCCTTTAGAAATTTCTTCGAAAATGGCTTTACCTTCTCCATCCGTAGTTTGTACATATTCAGAAACGATTCCACCTGCAGTTGATGTGTCAATTCCAGTAACTTTTATGGTGACGCCAGGAATTTGCTCATTGGTTTCCTTGTTACTAACAAATACACTAAGAGAAAATTGTATTTCAGGTAAATTAAAATTATACAGATCATCTTTCCCTTTTCCACCAAGATCTTCCCTAGATGAGGTAATATAACCTCTTTTATCTGTTCCTCTTTCGAAAATGATGCCAAAATCATGTTCTGGAGAATTAATTGGCCATTGTAGATTTACTGGTTTTCCCCAAGTTTTATCTCCTGAATTTTCTGCTTTAAATACATCTAATCCACCTAGACCTACGTATCCATTTGAAGAAAAATATAAAGAATTATCTTCTGCTAAGTATGGGAACATTTCGTCTCCTTCCGTATTGACGCTAGACCCTAAATTTGTCGGAGACAACCATGAATCTTCCCTTTTATCATACTCAGATATCCACAAATCTTTTCCGCCATAGCCACCTGGGAAATCAGCAGAAAAGATCATAAATCTCATAGTTGAATTTATGGCTGGATGGCCACAGGAAAGTGTGTCAGCACCCTCAGGCTTTAATTGAATTTTTTCAGCTTGCGTCCAGGAGTTTCCTTTTTTCTCTGCCTCGAAAATCTCACAACCCAAATTAATTTTCTTTTCTCTTGGACATCTTGTGAAAAATATCTTATCACCCTTTTTAGTCATTACCGCAGGTCCTTCATTATCTTTTGTATTAATTGAATTTGGCAATAATTGTGGTTCACTCCATTTCCCGTTATTGTCTCTAGTAGTTGACCATAGATCCATGAAGCTTTCCCCTGTTCTTGCATCTATACCGTCACCTGTAGAACCTTCTCTTGCAGAAGCAAAAATCAATACATTATGTTTCTTGTCGCCCCAAGTTGGTGCAAAGTCATAATGATCTGAATTGATCAAAATTTCATTTTGAATCATATGTTTGGTAGGATTTTCTTTCCATTCAATGGCTTTTTTACATGACACTAAAGCATCAGATGCCTTTTTGTCTTCAGGATTTAACTCTAAAAACTTATTGATGTTCTCTAGTGCTGACTGGTATTCTCCTTGTTCTTTTAGCACATCAGCGAGTAGTAGATATATTTCTTGATTTTCTTCTTGAAATTTTAATTTAATAGCTCTTTGATAATAAGTCTGAGCTTGGGCAGGTTCTACTGAATACCT
>CAZJVX010000073.1:0-7956 GCA_964549345.1 uncultured Flavobacteriales bacterium
TCTAAAGAACAGAAATAAAATACCTGAAAATCAACTAATTGAAATATCATTTAAAAAACTAGAAGAAAACCTTATTGATACCATTAGCAACATTTACCATAAACTAGATATCAAAGGATTCAATGATTTGAAACCTAAATTGGAAGATTATAAAATAAAGCTGAAGAACTATAAAAAAAACACATTTAGCGACATACCAAAACCAATTCAAGAAAAGTTAAGGACCGAATGGGAAATAGCTTTTAAAGAATGGGGATATTAAAAAATAATCTTCCCTCCAAAAATGAAATTAATACCTTGAAAAGTGGCATATACATATGAAGCATCAAATGTATAATTATTAGGATTGTCAATTGGGTCATTTACTTGCTGATCAAAAGGGTCATGAGATCTTAAAATGGAATAAGAAGGTGGCGTGAAATCAAATAAATTTCGCACCCCAAGGAAAATGCTCCTACCTTTATTAAAGTGTTTAGTCAATTTAAGGTGATGTATTGCATATGGCAAAGAGTATTCCGGCCTAAAATCATTTTCAAGCAGAGGTAATCTAATGGGACCATATCTACTGGCCGTATAGTCTAGGTTTACATTAATGGAATTGAAATGGTAAGATAAATTCCATTTCAAACTATTCTGTTCACTTAATAATTGTTGTGTTTTTACATGATTATTATTTTCATCAATAGTGATGATACCTACATCGAGAATAGTTCCATTAAAGTTCATTTTAAAAGGAATCTTATCGAATTCGTAACCCACCTGAATACCAACTCCTTTAGAAATAGAGTAACCATCTAGGTTAGAATAAATAATTTGATTGTCGTTAAGTTCATAATTAGGGATAATTTTATTAGAAAAATGGCTATAAAAAATAGAAGATTCAAGATGTAGTTTACCCCATTCAGATTTCCTATCAGAAGATATATTGAGATTAAAATTTCTGGAACGTTCGGGATCTAATGCTTCTCTAAATATAATTTCCCTAGCACCAGTCAATGCAGCATGATCTTCTGTAAAAACGTTCACTACCCTAAAGCCATTACCCACTCCTAACCTCATAACGGTCTGGTCGGATAAATTCAATTGATAATTTAATCTTGGTGAATGAATAGCTCCATGTACAGTATGCAAATCTGTTCTCCAACCCAAAAGGAGCTGATGATCCGAATTCCATTTATATTGAGCTTGCAAAAATGCACCAGGAAGCCACCAACTATTTTCATTGATTGTAGCAGGTGTATTGTCATCGTAATAATTATATCTTAGTGCCAGTCCAGATAAAAGATTAAACTTTTCATTCCACTTTTTTCGCCATGTAAACTGTGAAAAACCTATTACTTGTAGTGCATTGTACGTGTTGTTTCCATACCAAGACTTTTGCTTGTGCCAGCTGTAAGAACTATTCCAAGTTAGTCTTTCTTTTGTTGGAAAGCGGTATGATGTACCAACCTCAATTCTATCGGTTAAAATAGATTCACCATAAAATTGATTACTACCTCTAAAGCTTTCATTCCAATCCATTTGCCCTCCCCATCTATTTTCATTCATTAACCTTAAAGAAAGTTTAAATGGATTATTAGGGTTTTTTAATGAGTAAAAATTCATTTTATTGAAAAAGGTATATCTCTTTCTTAGACTCAAATCTGTAAATCCATCCAAATTATTATCAATGGGATTAGAGTAATCAAAAACATCAAATGTCAAAAAAGACTTAATCCTTTTATTATTGATTGTTTTGACCAATAGTGAAGTTTGGATCTCTCCCCAAGAGGAAGCCATGAAATCAATACTAACCTTAGGTAAACAATCAACATTCTTTGTAATTACGTTAATTAATCCAGCCATTGCTTCTGAGCCATACAGAGTTGAAGAAGGTCCCTTAACCACTTCCAACTGATGGATGATACTTGTTGGAATTCCTTGAAGACCATATACGGATGCTAATCCTCCCATGACAGGCATTCCGTCAATCACAATCATAGAATATGACCCTTCCATTCCATTGATATGAATATCGCCTGTATTGCAAACTGCACAATTTATTTGAGGCCTAATTCCAGCCATTTGGTCTGTAACATCAATAAGATTTGAGGAAGGTATCTTATTTATAAAATTAGCACTATACACCTCAATCGAAATAGGACTATTTTTCTGTTGAATTTGTTCTAAAGTTCCACTAATAACTAATTCATCAAGGTATTGGTTATTTTCTTCTAAGACTATTTTGTTTTGACTCAATGAATGGAGTTTAGTTTTTACATTTTTAAAACCAATTGATTTTACAAAAACCTCCTCCTCTTCCTGATTTGAAATAAAATGAAATTTACCTTCAAGATCAGAAACTACTAATTGATCTGAATGCAAAAGTTGAATTTGAGCAAATGGTATTACACTTGCATTTTGTTGCATGACTCTTCCACTAAACTCATGCTTAGCTTGACCATTAGATGAAAAAACTAATCCAATTAAAATTGATAATAGTGTGAATTTTGATTTCATAAAACAAAATTACTACAAATCTAATCTATTTTTTAGTTATGTCTAAAAAATATTTACTTTTACACTTAAATGAACACGAAATCAGAAGAAGATTATTTAAAATGCCTTTACCATTTACAACAAGGTAAAAAGAGCGTTTCTACAAATGAAATTGCTAATTATCTATCGATGAAACCTTCAAGTGTAAGCGATATGCTGAAAAAATTAGCTGAAAAAAAATGTGTTAATTATTTAAAATATAAAGGATCTTCCCTAACCAAAAAAGGAGAATTAATCGCATTATCTGTCATAAGGAAACACCGCATTTGGGAAACATTTTTAGTGAATAAATTGGGTTTTAGCTGGAGTAAAGTACATAATATAGCAGAGCAACTAGAACATGTGAATTCTGAAGAACTTATCGATAAACTTGACCATTTTTTAGCATATCCCCAAATAGACCCTCATGGAGATCCCATTCCTCAAAAAAACGGTACCATTGCTGAACTGAATCAAAAACTATTAGGCGAACTAAAACATGGTGAGAAAGGGATAATAACTGGTATTAAAAAAGGCACTCCTTCTCTTCTGAACTTCTTGGACCAAAAAAGCATTAAACTAGGAGATCAAATACAACTATTATCCATCTTAGAATTTGACCAATCAGCTGAAGTCATCATCCATGAAAAAAACATAAATCTTTCTGAAAAAATTTGTAGCAACCTACTAATAGAGACCCTAAATGATTGAATTGAAAAGTTGGTTTGTGAATCAAGAACCGATCATGCAAGCATTGATTGCTGGGCTATTCACCTGGATTCTTACTGCTGTGGGAGCAGGTCTTGTTTTTTTCTTTAAATCATCCAATAGAAAAGTATTAGACATGTCTTTGGGATTCACAGGAGGAGTTATGATAGCAGCTAGTTTTTGGTCCCTTTTAGCTCCTGCTATTGAATACGTAGAAATGCAAAACAAAATGGGTCTTAGCAAAATGCCATCATGGTTAGCACCTACAATCGGATTTTTACTAGGTGCTCTATTTCTGTATGCCTTAGATAAGATTATACCACACTTGCATCTCTTTAATAAGAAAAAAGACGCTGAGGGATTAAGTACTAACTGGCAAAAGACCATTTTGTTAGTTTTAGCAATCGCTTTACATAATATTCCTGAAGGTCTTGCTGTAGGTGTTGCCTTTGGTGCTTTAGCTCATCCAGAATTTCTAGGACTAGAAATGGAAGGTATTTTTACACTTGGTACAGCAGTAGCCCTTGCTGCAGGGATAGCGATTCAAAATTTTCCAGAAGGCTTTGCAGTATCCATGCCTCTGAGGAGACAAGGATTAAGTCGATTCAAATCTTGGCAATGGGGGCAATTATCTGCCATTGTAGAACCCATTTTTGCGGTTTTAGGAGCTGCTGTTGTTGTTCAGATACTCCCTATTTTACCTTATGCTCTATCATTTGCCGCTGGTGCTATGATTTTCATTGTTGTGGAAGAAGTCATACCTGAAAGTCAAAAGGGAGGCAACACAGATCTAGCCACAATAGGACTTATTCTTGGGTTTATCGTTATGATGGGATTAGATGTAGGGCTTGGTTAAATAAAAACAATATCAATCAAATAATTTTTATCTATTGCTCTATTAAGATCATTGATGAGTTTTGTTTTTTGAATACTGATTTCCTGTTTAAATGGAGCACTGTCTAATTTTAGGTATAGTTTGTTTTCTTTTACAAAAATCTTCTTCACTTTTTTCATCAAAAAAGGACCCATTATTTCTTCAAATTGAATTTGTATTTGGTGATTTAAAAATGGACGAGAAAGATTAGAGGAATGGATAAATTTCTGTAACACATCACCCAGTTTCTCTTCTTTTGAACTTCTTTTTTTCAAACTTATTAATTTACAGCTCCATTTTTTATTTCAAACAGGTTATACTCAACCTTAAAATCAGACAAGATATTAGGGATTTTTGTTGTATTTGTGTCTGTTATAAAACACTGGCCAATTTTTTTAGACCTAATAAGATCTAGAATGTAACTTACTCTATTGTCATCTAATTTATCAAATATATCATCGAGTAAAAGCACGGGGTCCATATTTTTCTTTTTCCTTATGTACTCATATTTTGCCAACTTCAATGCGATTAAATACGTTTTCTGTTGTCCTTGTGATCCAAACTTTTTAATGGGATGTTGTTGAATGGTAAAAAGCAAATCATCTCTGTGAATTCCAGCTGTCGTATGTCCAACCTGCTGATCTTTTAACCTGTTAAGCTCAAAAAGATCAAGTAGAGAATGATTATTTAAAGAGGACTCATATTCAAGACCGACCTGCTCTACGTTAGATGAAATATCAATATAATATTGATTAAAAATAGGAGTAAATTCATCAATGAATGTTTTTCTTTTCAGGAATATACTCTTTGCCTTTTCACTCATGCCACTTTCATACACTTCTAATAAATCAAAAGATTGCTTAAATCTACTGTCTTTTAACATTACATTTCGTTGCTTTAGCAGTTTATTGTAAGAAAGCAAATCAGATAAATAACGGTTGTCAAATTGTGAAATTAAAGCATCTATAAATCTTCTTCTTGTATCACTTCCCTCTAGGATTAAATTGATGTCATATGGAGTAATCATAACTACGGGAAATACTCCGATGTGGTCTGATAGTTTTTTGTAGACCTTTTTATTTTTCCTGAAAACCTTTTTATCTCCTTTTTTCATTCCGCAGTATAAATCAAAATCGGTGTCTTGATCTAAAAATTTACCTTGAACAACAAAAAAATCACACTCAAAATTTACATTTTGGCTATCAATGGAATTAAAAAAACTTTTAGTATAACTCAAATAATAAATAGCGTCTAAAAGGTTTGTTTTACCCTGACCATTATTTCCCAAAAAACAATTTACTTGATGTGAAAATTGAAAATCAGCTTGTTTTATGTTTTTAAAATTGACTAAACTAAGCTCAGAAAGATACATACACTAAAAATAGATCTTAAAAGAAAGTATAATTTATAAAAAAAACTATTTTTGCACACCAATAAATATAAAAATGGCAGAAGAAAAAGAAACATCAGTAAATGAAGACAAAAGTGCAGTCGAAAAAAGTGTAGAAAATCCAGCAATAGAAGAAAAAACAACTTCTTCGATTTCGGATAAAATTGATTTAGAAAAAATTATTGGTGAAAAAAGTTACGAATTTTACTTAGCTAATAAAAAGCCAGTAAACGTAGTAGTAGCTGTTTTAACTGTTCTTTTAATCGGTATAGTAGGGTATAAATTTATTTACATTGAACGTATATTTAATCCAAAACAAACTGAATCACTAGAAGCCATTTGGAGAGCAGAAAATCAAGCATTTGACAATGAAAACTGGAGTACGGCTATTTACGGGGATTCTCTTGGCCTTTATGATGGTTTTCTTAGAGCAAGCGAAGAATATGAAGGATATGTTGGAGGAAAGCTAGCCCAATATAATTTGGGAATAAGTTATTTAAATAACAAAGAATACACACTAGCCATCGAAACATTAGAAAAAGTAAATTTTGAAGACGAATTACTTGGTACAATAACACTCGGAGCAATCGGTGATGCCTTTCTTCAACTTGGATCCGTAAATGATGCACTTGAAAACTATGAAAGAGCTTATAACAGAAAAGAAAATGAGTTAACTACCCCAATTTATTTAATGAAAGCAGCTTTATGTCTAGAAATCCTCGAAGATTACGAAATGGCTATAAACTTATATAGAGATGTAATGCAAAAATACCCTCTTTCAAATGTAGCTAATAACGCTGAAAAATATATGGAGAGTTTACTCTTAGGTAAGCCTGTCTACCAATTTGAGAAAGAAGAATTAGAATAATGGCCACTAAAGGCAAAAATCTTTCAGAGGAACAATTAGTTTCACTTACTCAGCCAGAAAAACTTAAAATAGGCGTTGTTGTTTCAGAGTGGAACAACGATATTACATCACGACTTTTAGATGGTGTTCGGGAAACATTAAAATTGAATAATATCCTAGAAGAAAACACAATTGTTCATTATGTTCCTGGCACTTTTGAACTACCACTTGGTGCACAATACCTATTTGAAAATAAATTAGTGGATGGTATAATATGTGTAGGGTGTGTTATTCAGGGAGACACCAAGCACTTTGACTACGTGTGTGAAGGTGCCACTAATGGAATAATGCAGGTTTCATTGCGATATAATAAACCTGCTTCATTTTGTGTGCTTACTGACAACAACAAACAGCAATCCATAGATAGGTCTGGTGGAATTCATGGAAACAAAGGAATTGAATGTACAGTAGCTTGTCTAAAAATGCTAAACCTGGAGCAAGAAATAATAAAACCAAAAAACAAAATAGGTTTTTAAGCTTCTAAAACCCCTTTAATATCAGGCTTAAAGTATAGATCTGACTTCAACACTTTTCCATCTTCTCTGTAAATCGGTTTTCCATTTTTATCCAATTTGCTCATGTTACTTCTTTGGATTTCTTGAAAAACATCTGCAATTTTATTTTGCAGTCCATGTTTTAGGATAGTACCACATAGTATATACAACATATCCCCTAGCGCATCAGCAATTTCAATTAAATCACCCTTTTTTGCAGCATCTAGATACTCCTCATTTTCTTCTTTCATCAAATCAAATCTAAGTTTCAAATCTTTATCATTTAACTCACTTACAGGTGAATATGCATTTGTAATTCCAAATGAATTATGGAACTCCTCAACGGAATCGATACATGCTTTTAGTGTTATGTTTTCGTTCATATCGTAAAGGTAATTTTCAATTGGTATTTTATATAAGAAAATTTAGGAAAATAGTTAACATATATTAACAGCAGTCTTGTTTAAGAAATTGAAAGATTTTTGATTTTTACTTTAACAAAATAAATATTTATGGAAGTAAAAGAAAATCCTACTGTTAAAGAAAATGTCAATATAGCAGAAATTAATGAGCTTATTCAAAAAGAGAGTGGGTTCGTTGATTTGATTAACATAGAGGTTAAAAAAGTGATTGTGGGTCAGCAACACATGATTGAAAGCTTATTAATTGGTCTTCTTTCAAATGGCCACATACTTCTTGAGGGCGTTCCTGGATTAGCCAAAACCTTAGCCATAAGCACACTTTCAAAAGTAATCGATGTGGATTTCAAACGAGTTCAATTTACACCTGACCTACTACCTGCAGATTTATTGGGCACTATGATTTACAATCAGAAGAAAGAAGAATTTATCTCCAAAAAAGGGCCCTTATTTTCAAATTTTATTCTTGCAGATGAGATTAACCGAGCACCTGCAAAAGTACAAAGCGCACTTCTAGAAGCCATGCAGGAAAGACAAATTACTATTGGAGACCAAACCTATAAATTACCTGAACCATTCCTAGTAATGGCTACTCAAAACCCCATAGAGCAAGAAGGAACATATCCTTTACCTGAGGCACAAGTAGA
>CAZJVX010000074.1:0-7947 GCA_964549345.1 uncultured Flavobacteriales bacterium
TACCTAATTTATCTTCTTTTGCGCTAATCTCAAATCCATCCCAACCTTTCTCTACGATAAAAGCGTTGATACCTCTATGCCCTTTTTCTACGTCTGTTTGCGCAATAACTAGATAAGTTGAAGCTGTACTTCCATTGGTAATCCAATTTTTTGTACCGTTAAGAAGGTAATGATCTCCCTTATCTATAGCAGTAGTTCGCTGAGATGTTGCATCTGAACCTGCTTCAGGCTCTGAGAGACAAAATGCACCTACTTTCTCTCCTTTAGCTAATGGAACTAAGTACTTTTGCTTTTGTTCTTCATTGGCAAATTGTTCAAGTCCCCAACATACCAAACTGTTATTTACTGACATGGCCACAGAAATAGAAGCATCAATTTTGGAAATTTCTTCAATTGCAAGCACATAGCTTAATGTATCCATACCACTTCCACCGTATTTTGGATCTACCATCATTCCCATAAATCCAAGTTCACCTAATTGTTTTAATTGATCATATGCTACTGTCTGTGTGCTATCTCTTTCAATGACACCAGGTTTACATTCATTAATAGCAAAATCTCTAGCTGCATCTCTTACTGCTAAATGTTCTTCAGATAATTCAAAATTCATAATTGATTAATTTGGCTGCAAAGCTATAAAATTAATCATATATTGTTGTTGCTGAAAACTGTTAAACATAAATGACAAATTACCGAGTTATTGGACTGATGTCTGGAACTTCTCTAGATGGTTTAGATATTATCTGTGTTCGTTTTAGTTATCGTAATAAATGGAAATATCAGATCGAATATTGCACCACTTATTCATACTCTGTTGAGTGGATACAGAAACTAAAAAATGCACCACAATTAAATGAAGAACAAATCAGATTGTTAGATCTTGAATATGGAATTCTTTTAGGTGAAATGATCAATTATTTTATTCAGCAAAATAAAATTATAAAAACCGAATTGGATTTAATTAGTTCACATGGACATACAGTCTTTCATCAACCTGAAAGAGGAATTACACTACAAATTGGTGATGGTCAATCCATTTCAAACTTGACTAAAATTAACGTCATTAGCAACTTTAGAGCAGTTGACGTGAGCTTAGGAGGTCAAGGCGCCCCATTAGTCCCGATTGGAGATCAATTGCTGTTTTCTGAGTATACCTATTGCTTGAACCTTGGTGGCATCGCAAATATCTCTGTAAAAGAGAAGGATGAAATCAAAGCTGGAGATATTGCATTTGCCAATATGGTAAGCAATGATTTAGCTAAAAAAAAGAATTTAATGTATGATAATGATGGACACTTAGCTGAAAGTGGTCGTATAAGTACTCCGTTACTAAAAGAACTTAATGAGTTACCTTATTTTAATAAACCCTTTCCTAAATCGTTAGCAACAGAAGGGTATGTGAATTGGTTTAAACCAGTACTAGAAAAATATGATTTACCTGTAGAGGATAAACTACATACCGTTGGAAATCACCTTTGTGTTCAGATAAAAAGAGCAATTAATGAAATTGAGTCCCCTATTTTGATCACAGGTGGAGGATCCTTCAATTCCTTTTGGATTAAAAACCTATCCAATTTAGGACTAAATATAAAAATACCTGACCGGGAATTAGTTGAATATAAAGAAGCTTTGATCTTTGCTTTATTAGGTGTTTTAAAAAAAGAAAACATGATTAATGTTCTCTCATCTGTAACCGGCTCATCGTCAGACACCTCATCTGGAGATTTGTTTAATCCAAAATCATAATCTTATCCTTTGTTAAATCCATTGTATAAGTGACTTGTTTTTTTATACATTTGAGAGCATATAATTTACAATGAAGGAATTACTTAAAAAGTTCGAAAATAAAACACCTGAAGTTGTTTTCCAATGGAAAGATTCTCAGACGGAAGCTAAAGGATGGGTAGTGATAAATTCTCTCAGAGGCGGTGCCGCTGGAGGGGGAACTCGGATGAGGTTGGGCTTAGACCAACATGAAGTAACTTCTTTAGCCAAAACAATGGAGGTGAAATTTACCGTGTCAGGACCACCAATTGGAGGAGCAAAATCTGGAATTAATTTTGACCCAAATGACCCTAGAAAAGCGGGTGTGCTGAAAAGATGGTACGAAGCGGTTACTCCTCTTTTAAAACACTATTACGGCACTGGAGGAGATCTTAATGTCGATGAGATTAACGAAGTAATTCCTATTACGGAGGATTGTGGAGTATGGCACCCTCAAGAAGGAGTTTTCAACGGCCATTATCAGCCTAGAGAAGCACAAAAAATAAATCGTATTGGTCAATTAAGACAAGGTGTATTAAAAGCCATTGAAGATGAAAAGTACTCTCCCGATGTACATAAAAAATTCGTAGTGGCCGATATGATCACAGGGTATGGTGTTGCTGAGTCTGTAAAGCATTATTTTGATATATATGGAGGGGAATTAAAAGGTAAAAGAGTTATCGTTCAAGGTTGGGGTAACGTAGGTTCAGCAGGAGCATATTATCTCGCTCAAGAGGGAGCTGAAATTGTAGGCATTATAGACAGAGTGGGTGGATTAATCAACGAAAATGGCTTTACTTTTGAAGAAGTAAAACAACTTTTTATCAATAAAAACGGAAACGCATTAAATGCCCCCAATATGCTTTCTTTTGACGAAGTCAATGCTAAAATTTGGGACCTACAATCTGAAGTCTTTATTCCTTGTGCTGCATCCAGACTTATTACTAAAGAGCAAGTGGATAGCATGATAAAATCTGGTATTGAAGTCATTGCTGCTGGAGCTAATGTTCCCTTTGCAGACCCTGAAATTTTCTTTGGTCCTATTGCAGATTACACCGATGAAAAAATAAGCGTTATCCCGGATTTTATTTCTAATTGCGGTATGGCTAGGGTATTTGCCTATCTTATGGGAAATGACCTTGACAAAATGGAGGATGAAGCTATATTTAAAGACACTTCTGACACTATTAAAAACGCGCTACAAAAAACATTTGAAACTAAAAACAAAAAAACAAGTATATCTAAAACTGCATTTGATATTGCACTTAATCAGTTAGTCTAGAATGGAAACCATAATTATTATTGTATTTATTCTTGGGTATTTAGCTATCACATTAGAACATACTCTTAAAGTTGATAAGCTTGTTCCCGCACTACTCATGATGGCCATTGCATGGGCTTGTATTGCTTTTGGTCTTCCAGAGCTAACCACATGGTTTGATTCTTCTCAACACCAATTAGTAAACGGATTTTCTGATTTACCCCACGATTCGGACCAACACGGTCTATCCAAGATGCATTTCTTGGAAGAAACACTATTACACCACTTTGGAAAGACTTGTGAAATCCTTATTTTTTTAATAGGAGCCATGACCATTGTAGAAATTATTGATTATTTCAATGGCTTTGCTACGATAAAACAGTTTATTAAAACAAATAAAAAAAGAACATTGTTATGGATCATGTGTATTTTGGCTTTTATTTTATCAGCCATCATTGATAATCTAACAGCTACAATAGTTTTAATCACTATCCTTAGAAAATTAATTGCTGAAAATAAAGATCGGATTTGGTTTGCTGGACTTATTATCATTGCCGCAAATGCGGGTGGTGCATGGTCACCCATTGGAGATGTTACTACTACCATGCTATGGATGGGAGAAAAAGTAACTACGGTTAATTTGATTAAACTACTCATCATTCCTTCTTTAATTTGTATGATAATACCTACCACAATTGCTAGCTTTTTAAAACCATTTAACAGCACTTTTACTGCTCCACCATCTGCAGAAAATAAGAGTAAATATGGCCCTTCTATGCTTTATATTGGTTTAATCTCGATTGTTTTTGTCCCAATATTTAAGACCATAACACATTTACCACCCTATGTAGGTATGATGTTGTCATTATCGGTAGTTGCCCTACTTGCCGAAATCTTTAATGCCAGACAAAGTACCTCTAGTGAAGGTGGTCATGCTAATAGCCCTATTTTTAAAGCTCTTTCTAAAATCGAAATGCCTTCAATTTTATTCTTTCTAGGCATACTTATGACCGTAGCAGCCCTAGAGTCATTAGGACTGATATTCATGTTTGGACAAGATGTCCAGCAAGCTATTTCCACAGATCTATTCGTCATTCTATTAGGTGCTGGATCTGCTGTTATAGATAACGTGCCGTTAGTCGCAGCAAGCATGGGTATGTTTGATCTACCGATAGATAGTACCACATGGCACTTCATTGCTTATGCAGCTGGAACTGGGGGAAGTATGTTAATTATTGGTTCTGCTGCAGGTGTTGTTGCTATGGGTATGGAAAAAATCTCCTTTTTTTGGTACTTAAAAAAGATGGGGTGGTTAGCTATGATTGGGTACTTAACAGGCGCTGGTTCATTTCTATTATTTAGCGTATTGTAATTCGTATTCAAAAAATAGTACTTTCATAGCAAAATACTATACATGAATTTAAATTTCCTACCTATGTTCTTTTCTATTCAAGAAAGTTCATCTGATATTCTAGAAGAAGCTACCTCAATTATTGAAACTGAACAGATCTCCATGTGGCAATTGATTTGGGGGTACGACTCCATGACAGGCGATTACAGCATTACAAGCTTAGTAGTGATGTCTCTTCTTTTTCTATTTTCATTTATTGCTATTTATGTTTTCATTGAACGGTTTATGGCTGTGCAACGTGCTTTGAAAGGAGAAAAAGATTTTATGCAAAAAATCACGGGATTCGTCAAAGCTGGAAATTTAAATGCAGCTAAAGATCATTGTAAATCATCTGATAATCCTATTGCTAGGATGATTGAGAAAGGAATTAGTAGAGTGGGAAGACCCATGAAAGACATTACCACTTCCATTGAAAATGTGGGTAAATTAGAAATTTCAAGACTTGAAAGAAGATTATCCATGTTAGCTACCATTTCAGGTGTAGCACCCATGCTAGGGTTTCTAGGTACAGTTCTTGGTATGGTAAAAGTTTTTCAGAACATGTCAAAAGAAAAAACATTTGAAATTGCCAGTTTATCTGGTGGAATAATGGAAGCTATGATTACTACAGTTGGGGGATTAATTGTAGGTATAGTTGCTTATGTAGCTTACAATTACCTTGTGAGTAAGGTGGAGAAGGTGATTCATAATATGGAAGGTGCATCCATTGAATTCATTGATATTCTAGAAGCTCCAGGCAAATAATCTATGGATTTTAGATCAGGTAATAAAATCAAAATTGAAGGCGGTATGTCATCCATGACTGATCTTGTTTTTCTCCTTTTGATTTTTTTCATTGTGATTTCTACCATGATTACTGCAGGAGTAAACATCGATGTTCCCAAAAATGGTGGCAAGTCGTCAAATAAGAAAATCCTGAGCATTAATATTAATGACAAAAATGAATACTTCATTAATAAGAAAAAAACAGCCATTACTAGTGAAGACATAGAAGCTGTTATTTTGAAAAATATTGGAAATGACAGCATCATTTCACTATACGGGAGTGAAGAAAGTTCGTGGGAAGCCACTGTGTATGTGATTGATATTGCCAAACAAAACAACTTTAAAATTTCATTGAACGGAAATAGAAAATGAGGTCTTCCAATAAAATAAAAGTAGAAGGAGGGATGTCATCCATGACAGATCTTGTATTTCTCTTATTGATATTCTTTATTATCATCTCTACTTTCGTCAACACATCTCACCAAATTCAGCTGCCAGATGGTAGTGGAGACCCATCTTTAACTTCACCTGTTAAGGTGTATGTAAATGCAGAAAATCAGTTCTTTATTAACAGCAATGAAGAACCTATTCAGGTGTCTAATGTTGAACGTGAAATAATGACCCTTATTGGTGAAAATAAGGCTATTGAATTATTGGCTGACAAAGAGGCTCATCGTGCTTCAGCTTACGAAATAATTAGAATAGCAAAACAAAATGCTCTGAAGGTCGTTGTTAAAACTAAAGGCGGTAAATAAATTGGATCTCGTAAGAAAAAAAGATAATCGAACTGGCATCATAGTAAGTGTAGGTATACACCTTTCTTTACTACTTCTTGTGTTTTTGAGCAAGGGTTGTGTTGAACTACAAAATCCGCCTCAATTCACATTGGAAGAGGTAGTTGTGCTAGACTTTTCTGAAAAAGGTGGTGGAAGTCCGGGAAGTTCATCTCCACAACAACCTCAACCCGTTGTAAAAGATCCAGCTCCCCAAGAAGTTACTCAGGAGGAGTCGCCCGTGGTAACCCCAACTAGCAGCAACACGCAAAATGCAACTAGCGAAGAAACTACTGCTGAACCTGAGCCGCAACAGCCCAAAAACGATTTTAGTAACCTATTTGGACATGGTTCTGGAAGTAGTCAAGGAGGTAACGGACAAGGTGAAGGTACTGGCATTGGGACAGGAAGTGGACCAGATACTGGTGGTGGTATGGGTGATGGAAAAGGAAGGCAAGTTATAGGAAATCCAGAGCTGGATAATCCGAAAAGTTGGGAAGGGTTTGTGATGGTTCAGTTTATTATTGACGCTAGCGGTAATGTTATAAGTACCAAGGTCTTAAAAGGGCACTCAAAAACAACTATCAACTTAACCAGTAGCGATCAAATTTTTATAGAAAATGACTGTAGAAAAAAATTCAAGTTTACTCCTACCTCAACTGGAAGCATAAAAGATAGACTCGTTAAACGTATTCAATACATTAAAAAGTAATGAAGACCTACGAAGAGGTCATTGACTTTTTATTCCAACAATTCCCATCTTACCAACAAAAAGGAGGAAGCGCATATAAAATAGGACTAGATAATATCAAGACGATTTGTAATATCATTGGAAATCCTGAGAACAAGATCAAGACCATTCATCTTGCAGGTACGAATGGTAAAGGTACAGTTAGTAATTATCTAACTAATATTTACCAACAAAATGGTTATAAAGTAGGAACATTTACCTCGCCTCACCTTGTGGATTTTAGAGAACGTATTACCATAAATGGAGAATGGATTCCCAAAAAAGATATCATTTATTTTTATGAGACATTTAAAAATGCTTTAAGCCAACTAGCGCCTTCTTTTTTTGAATGGTCTACCGCTCTGGCATTACATTATTTTCATAAGGAGAATACGGATATCAATATCATTGAAACAGGTTTAGGTGGTAGATTAGATTCTACCAATATCATACAACCCTTACTATCCATAATCACCACCATTGGATTAGATCACAAAGAGTTTTTGGGGGATGACATAAAAAATATTGCACAAGAAAAAGCTGGTATTATCAAAAAGAAAACACCAGTATTATTGGGACCTGACATAAAGGAAACATTACCAATTTTCGAAAGAATAAGTAAAGAAAAAGAGGCTCCTCTTCACCAAATAAAAGATTCAATAATTCAAAAACCCGCCCTACCATCCTATTTACTTCATAACTGGAAAACAGCTCTTGAAGCCAGTTCTATCTTATACAAAGACTTTCCTGTTGGTATTGAAGACAACCCTAAAAAGTATCTCACTATTAGAGGAAGGTGGCAAGTGGTACAAGAAAAACCCAAAATAGTTCTAGATGTGGGTCACAATGAACAAGGGGTTCGTACAATAGTAAATCAACTTGATAATGAGTCATATAATCATTTACATATCATGTTAGGTTTTTCTGCTGAAAAGGAAACAGAACGAATATTACCGTTATTTCCAAAAGATGCTACATACTACATCACAAAATCAACCAATGAAAGAAGTGCAGACCCCAATATAATTCAATCCCATATTCGTGCTAAAAAAGTAAATTGCTATCATAACTTTAAGGAAGCATTTCTTACCATAAACAAGGCTGTGAAAAAAGATGATTTTGTGTTAATATGCGGAAGTGTATTTCTAGTAGGAGATGTGCTGCAGGAATTTTTCTAGCTGCCAACGGACAAAAAATAAAATTTATAATATATTTGCAGACCCAAATGAGGGCGATTAGCTCA
>CAZJVX010000075.1:0-7944 GCA_964549345.1 uncultured Flavobacteriales bacterium
GCTTAGTTCCATCAATTAGGCCACCAACTCCACCATTATTCACTTTTATGCAATAGTTGCCATTATAGGAAGCTTCGTTAGTGAGTTCCCAGTTCCCGATATTAGAAATCCATTCCGGTTTGGTTATGGTCGTGTTTTCAAACCCTTCAAAATAAGGGAGAGAAACTCCATCATAATCCATCACCACTATTTGGTCGTTTTTTTGCTCTGTAAGAAACGAAAGACTATCTCCACTTGACGACAATTCCACATCGTATAAACCTGGACTTCTGTACGTGACATAAACTTCTTCAAGATTAGAAGTGTCTGGATCACCACCTTCAAATGACCAATTCCAAGCAACTGGATTATGATATGAATAATCTTCAAAATATAGACTATCACCTGTACACGTAATGTATCGATCGGCAAAAAAATCAGCAGAACAAAAAGGTGGAGCAACATCAATTCCGGTAGCAGCTTGATTTTGGGGTGTTATTAAATTGTTCCTTCCCCCAACGTTAGACAGAAGAGCTGTACGCATTCTTGCCTTTTGTCCGGCTGTAAACATTTTTCTACAACTACTGTATTCCATGTGATTTTCAATATTTGATCTTGAACCACATGTAGTTTCATTATAATTACACCATGTTGATCCAATGGTATTAGGTGTGTCGCTTACGCCATCGTCCATATTGCAATTTGATGCAATTCCAGGTTCATTTGAGCTTCCCCAAGTATGTGGTAGATTTAACCAATGGCCTACCTCATGGATAAACGTTCTTGAACGATACAATGATCCTGTACCAATACTCCCACAATAGTCATGTCTTAACCATATTCCATTGGCCATTGAATTGCCAAACCAACCTGAAGGATAATACGTGTATCCAGCGATTCCCGCCCCTACAGCTCCACAAACAAATACATTTAAATATTCATGGCCCGACCAATTTCCTTGATACACATCATTATACATCATTACTGCATCAACCTGGTCATCACCATTTATATTTCCCGTGTTAAAAGAATACGGTGTTTCGGTGTAAGTGATTCCGCTAAAACAAGTACCATCAGGTGCTTTGGTGGCCAAAACAAATTCAATTTCATTATCTGCAGCAATATTAACAAATGCAGAATCTATAGTAGAAGTATCTGGATCCAACAGGCGTAAATCTCGATTTAAAATAAACAGCGCGTCCAGAATTTGATCTCTATCAATTTTTTCTTCTCCGTTATTATGTACCACATGAAAAACAACTGGAATTGTATATACTATCCCCTTACTTCCTTGATACAACTGAGTTAATGAATCCAGAAGCGATTGTTCTTTTAAATATAACTTTTGATAAGCATTATTTTGCATGAGTTTATCTTGTAACGCTTGCTGGCCGCACCAGAGAGGGGAAATCTGTGTATGTACAGAAATAAGAAGACACTGCACAAACAAAAAAATGGTAAATATTTTTTTCATTAGCGCATTAAATTATAAAAAAAGAAGCTTATTAGTTTATTTGTTCTTTGGAATTACGATGCTATGTTAATAATATCAAATCCTCACTAATTAGCGGATTACCTTGGTATCTTCTAAATAATTGAATAGTTGCCACCACATCCTTCTCGCAATAAGAAACAATTCGTTCTAAATTTTGGTCCTCATAATATACCTTAGCCACCATGCTTCCGTCAATATCATCTTTTGGAGTAGGAATATCAAAAACGTATGTTAGTAAATCTAGTGAAGTATAGTTTTTATAATCTCCAAATTTCCATTGTTCCATGGTATCAATGTGTTTAATTTCCCATGGCTTTTTACCTGCAATGTTTAATAAAAAGGGTAGTTTTAGTTGGTTTATCAAAATTCTGCGACATAAAAAAGGTATGTCAAATTCTTTTCCGTTATGTGCGCACAATACGTAATCCGGGCTAGCGTAATAACTATCTAAAAGATCTATAAATTCTTGTAAGAGCTTTTTTTCTTCTTTAGAATATAAGCTCTTTATTCTAATTTGTTCTTCACCATCTTTTTGAAGAACAAAACCCATTGAAATACATATTACCTTGCTAAATTCAGCATAAATACCTGCTTTTTCATACGTTTCTTCAGCCGTTAAGTCATCTCTTTCTTGAATGTACTTACTCTTCTTGTCCCATAATTGTTTTCCTCTATGGTCAAGATCATTAAAATCATAAGTCTGTGGAACTGTTTCAATGTCAAAAAATAATATTTTACTATAATCTATATTTTTAAACATCACTTTATTTAATCATAATTCCTGTTTTATTCATCAATGGTAATTTAGTTTTATTTTCAATTATGATGGACTCTGGTAAAAATATATACTTTTTGTCATGAATTACGTTATCCAAATAATACGTTAATAAAAACTCATTAGTCAACCCAAACACATCCTTACTCATCATCTCAATTTTTTGAAATGATTTTCCCGTTACTGTTCCCAAATAATGGCTAAAAAAAGTAGTTTTTTTTGGTTCCGCATTAATAGTACCATAGCCCTTGGATGAGATCATTACATTTTCTAGCGAAAAATGATTTTGATTTATTAAGTACGCATACCATTCTTCGGATTCTTTTACAATAGCCATGGCTATATTAGATACTACAGGTATATGAATGTCTTTCTTCACCTTAAGAATTCAGCGTAAATTGAAACTGTGAAGACAGGTGGTAAATTAATCGTTCTTTAACCTCACTCATATCGATTTTTCTGCCTAACTCATTTCGCATTGATGTCACAGCCTTATCTTCAATACCACAAGGAATAATATGGTTAAAATAAGAGAGATCAGTATTAACGTTAAACCCAATTCCATGCATGGTTACCCATCGACTAGATTTTACCCCTAAAGCGCATATTTTTCTTGGGTTTTCTTCTCCCACCCAAACACCTGTAAATTCTTCAATTCTATAACCCATAATTCCATACTCAGCAATAGTTTTGATGACTGCTTCCTCGAGATATCTTAAGTACTTATGAATGTCCGTAAAAAAATGGTCTAAATCAAAAATTGGATATACCACCCATTGTCCGGGGCCATGATAAGTTATGTCTCCCCCTCTGTTAATTGAATAAAAATCTATTTTCTTCTCTGTAAGTTCGGAATTACTAAGAAGCAGATTGTCTTGTAATCCGCTTTTTCCTAGCGTATATACATGGGGATGTTCACAAAAAATAAGATGATTTTCTGTACCCTTATGCGAATCTGGGTTTTTTCTGTTTTTTATTTTTTGTTGAACAGTAGCTTCGAAAAGCCTTGTCTGATAGTCCCAACACTTCTTATAATCTATAGATCCTAGCTCATGAAGATTAACAGCGCGGTTCATTAGATTTTAGCCAACTCTGCCTTTAAATAATCTATTACTTTTACCTCAACAGAGTCAACTTTATTTAAATCAGCTAAATAGACAGAAATCCAATCTCCAAGAAGGATGTGGTAAAAAGACTGTGCAATCAAACTATTGCCCTTAGCATGACACTCAAAAACAGAAGATATCTTCTTCTCAATTATCTCTTTGGAAATATTTAACCTCACCGATGATCGGGGGTGTTCATAATCTGATCTGAAAATGACAACAGCATATTCTTCTTTACCTCCTGCCCATCCTACCAGTTCATTGTGGTTCATTTCAGGGACTACGTGTTGCCATCCCAAACATTTTGCATTTTCGTTGATTTGTTGTCTAAAGCGTGTAATTACACCCTCCATAGACGAATCTGAGTACGCGATGGTAGTTCTCGTGTGTAGCATTAAAGAAATTTGATGTGCTAAATCTTTAATACTTGCCTCTTCCGATTCTAACAGCTTAACGGTTTCTTTCACTTCCTCAGCAAAATAATTATTTATCAAACCGTAATGATGAAACATAAATAATTGCTGGACTACAGAATAGGTTAACATGGCTCTAGGTGAAAATGCTTCAGGTAAGGTGATCAAGTTGTATCCCTTTTCCATAGCAATTTCAGTTAATTTACCTCCAGATGTAATGCATGCAATCTCTGCATTTTTATCCTGTGCTTCCCTTAAAGCTTCTAACGTTTCTTCTGTATTTCCAGAAAAACTAGACACAATTACTAGCGTATTTTCGCTTACAAACGTTGGTAAGGTGTAGTCATTGTTAACTGAAACTGGTATATGAAGTTGATCTGATACGAGCTGTGTAGCTATCAATCCACCAATACCGGATCCACCCAGCCCTGTGATAACCATACTTGAAATGGGAGATTTTGCAGCTTTTAAATTTGCACTTTGACCAATTTCTAATGCTTCTGTTAATTGATTTGTAAACTGACTAACTAATCTTTGCATAATTTAAATAATTTAAATGGTAGCTATGCATTTTAATTCAATGGCAATGGGAGTTGGCAAAGAATTAATAGCTACTGTTGTTCTGCATGGCTGATTGGTACTAAAATAATCAGCATAAATTTTATTAAAAGTTTGAAAATCTCTTTTCATATCCACTAAAAAAACAGTAATATCCACCAAGTTTTCCCAAGAAGAACCGCTCTCCTCTAAGATGGTCTTTACGTTTTGGAAAACACTATGGCATTGTGCTTCAAAATCAAAAGACCTAAAATTACCATTGTGGTCCAGATCTAATCCAGGAACATGACTATCATTAGGTCCCGAACCTGCCTTTCTTGGGCCAACGCCTGAAAGAAACAACAGGTTTCCTACTTTTCTTGCGTGAGGATAAAGCCCTACAGGTTTTGGGGCATTTTCTGCATTTATTTTATTTGAACTCATCTTTTTTAATTTAAACTAATACACACATTGGTTGGTTCAGTAAAAAATTGAAGTGCATAATAACCACCTTCTCTTCCCACACCTGAATTCTTTACTCCACCAAACGGAGTTCTTAAATCTCTAACTAACCAGCAATTTATCCAAACAATTCCAGCTTTTAATTCTTGTGCCATTTTATTTGCCTTTGCAAGGTCTTTTGTCCAAACCGTACTGCTTAATCCATACTCTGTTCCGTTAGCATATTCGATTACTTCATCTTCTTTATCAAATGGAGATAGCGTTACAACTGGCCCAAAAATTTCTTCTTGATTTGTTCTACAATTGTGAGGTAA
This sequence comes from uncultured Flavobacteriales bacterium, assembly GCA_964549345.1. Classification (GTDB taxonomy): domain Bacteria; phylum Bacteroidota; class Bacteroidia; order Flavobacteriales_D; family Parvicellaceae. The sequence goes on from CAZJVX010000075.1 coordinate 5,082, forward strand.
CCCTTCTATTACAGTGGGAGAAACAAAAAATCCATTCTCACATCTTCCGGATAACAAAATGCGTTCACCACCATGCAATATTACACCTCCCTCTTCTTTAGCTACTTTGATGTGATGTAATACTTTGTTCATATGATCTTCAGAAACCAGTGCCCCTATTTGAGTGGATTCTGAAAGAGGATCTTGAACCACTAATTTTTTTACTTTTTTAAGAAAAGCTTCTTTGAATTTATCGTAAATCTTACGTTCAATGTAAATTCTAGAACCACATAAACATATTTGTCCTTGATTAGAAAATGAACTCAATACAGAAGTAGAAACCGCTTTTTCAAAATCGCAATCAGCAAATACAATATTGGGATTCTTCCCCCCCAACTCTAAGCTCATCTTCTTGAACATAGGTGCTGCAACTTTAGCAATTTCTTTTCCAGTAGCTGTACCACCAGTGAAAGATATAGCTTTAATTTTTGGGTGCTTTGTTATCGCCGCTCCTACTTTACCTCCATAGCCGTGAACTATATTTAACACTCCATCAGGGAGTCCAGCTTCTTTACATATTTTTGAAAAAAGGTATGCGGTCATTGGTGTAACTTCTGAGGGTTTTGCAATTACAGTATTACCTGCAGCTAATGCCGGAGCTATCTTCCAGGTAAATAGATATAGAGGTAAATTCCATGGCGAGATGCACCCCACAACTCCAATAGGTTTTCTTAAAGTATAATTTATTGCAATGTTGTTCATTTCATGAGACTCAGAAGAATCATGCTTTATGGCTGAAGCAAAAAAAGACATGTTTTTAGCTGCTCTTGGTATGTCAATTTTCTTTGCTAAACTGAGTGGCTTCCCATTATCTATGCTTTCTGCCATAGCTAGTTCATCCATATTTCTTAAAATAAGCTTAGCTATATTATTTAGGATCTTTGATCGATAATCAATAGATGAGTTACTCCAGTTATCAAAAGCCAGTTCGGCAGACTGCACTGCTTGCTCTATATCTTTATCTTCAGAGTTGGGGATTAAACTATATACTTTTCCAATAGAAGGGTCCATATTGTTAATCCAACTTTTGTCTAAAGACTCAATGAATTCTCCATTAATATAGTTTAGTATCTTATCCATAGGATTACCTGCAATTGTTTAATGCGCCAAAAAAAATATCTAACTCAGGTGTCCCTTTTAAGTTATTGATGTTAGTTTGTAATAGTTGTTCACAAGAATCCATTATCTGATTACCCTTTTCCGGTTCCCACTCTCTGTGGACAAGGGTATAACAGTCGCATAATTCAGTTGCTGCTGGATGTTCATTTGAACAAGAAAACCAAATAACAAATAGGAATATTGAACTTACCTTTTTCAATTCAGCCAAAATTAATTATAAAATTCGGGTTTAAATTTAGTAATGGTAATCAAATTAGTCTTAAGATCTTGAGATAGAATAGTTTTTAAAATAAAGTTTGATTGGTCATACAAAATTTCTTTGTGTTTTGTACGCACATTTTTTCTGTATTCATCTATAAAACTGACATTTCCCCACTCATCATAATTGTATAAAAAGCCTTTAGTTGGGATGGTGTCTTTATGATCATAATATTGAATAGATTTTAATAATCCTCTTTCATTATACTCAAATAATTCTTTAGAAACTTGATTATTTATAAGTAATTTATTTTCTACTCTAACTAGGTAACCGAGAGAATTATAGAAGTGCTGTTGTCTTTGGTATGGTCTGCCGTTACTGTTTAAAATTAACTTCGTCTGAGTAGAATCTGTAACCTCAACTTTATATCCTTCTTGAAAAACTACGTATTGTTCACCCAGCTTAAAATTAATTTTTGACTTGTTGGCATTCTTTTCTCTTGCATACACTTTTTTTACCATTTCATTCTGCCCATTATAGGTATAGGTATAAGAGTAAAAGCCATAAGAATCACTGAATCTTTTTACAATCATATTTTTATTATTATCGTATTCGTAGTAAATGAAACTGGTGTCATTTTTTTGGCTTACCTGAAAAGATCCAGCAAAAGAACCATTTTCATTGAAAAAATAGGCTTGTTTTTTTCCTGTTTGTCTTATGGTGCCTAGTTCTTTTTTGCTTGAAATAGTTCCTGTTAATGATTTCAATTTAACTGAGCGTATAAACTTTTCGTTAAAGAAAGGGTGGTCACTAAATATAGTACCTTTTTCATTTTCCATCATTTGACCAAAGCAAAAAACAGGGATTAAGAAAGAAAGGATATTAAATAACTTCATCGTAAAGTTTTATGGCATCTTTTATGGATTTTACAGGTTCAAAACAATATTGGTCACCACAGACAAATATATTTCTGTTCGTTGAATTATATTTCCCCTTGAATAAAGTTATTGACACTTCTTTCTCTAAAACATACGTAGAATCTAATGATTTAATCTGTTGAATAAGATCACAAATAGTTAGAAAATCAACATGGCACATTACTATTTTAGGATTGGAATGACCGAACTTTCGTTTAACATGCATCCAATTTGAGTAATTAGGCAACCATTTTTTAGCTTTTTCTGCAACCACATCAAACATTTGTATTGCTAACTCTTGATATTTTTCTGTCCTAGTCACTTCATAAAGAGTTAACAAATTCTGAGCCATTATTGAATTTGATGATGGTATGACCTGATCTTCCACTTCAAACTTTGCTTTATATAAGTTTTGATCATTGGAATAACGAAACAATTTTTTTTCATGATCAAAAAAATCATTAACTACCGACTCAACTAGGTTAATAGCTTTTTTAAAATAATAAGCTGAACCGCTAATAGATCCCATTTTTAACAAAGCTGCAATGAACCAAGCGTAGTCTTCTAAACAACCATTCTTCTTATTATG
>CAZJVX010000076.1:0-7904 GCA_964549345.1 uncultured Flavobacteriales bacterium
TGTTGTTATTGGTTGTTATGCACAATTAAAACCCAAAGAAATTTCATCTATTAAAGGTGTAGATCTTGTACTTGGTGCCCAAGAAAAGTTTAATTTAAATAGTTTTCTTCATGATATAGACAAAAGAAAAGAAACACAGATTGAAAACAAGCATATAAAACATGTGAATGAATTCTACCCTGGATACAGTAAAGGAGATAGAGTTAGGTCTTTTTTTAAAGTTCAAGATGGTTGTAACTATTTTTGTTCTTTTTGTACCATCCCGTTGGCTAGAGGTAAAAGCAGAAGCGCCAATGTAGAGGAAACCATAGTAAAAGCTAAAGAAATAGCTAATTCTGAAGTAAAAGAGGTAGTTTTAACAGGGGTGAATATTGGTGATTTTGGTTATGGAACCAAGGAAAAATTAATTGACTTACTTATTGAACTGGACAAATTAGAACAAATTAATCGTTTTCGAATATCCTCCATTGAACCTGACTTACTGTCCAATGAAATTATTGAATTTGTGTATAAATCAAAGCGCTTTGTTCCCCATTTTCACATACCTCTTCAATCTGGGTCTGATAAACTTCTTAAAAGTATGAGAAGAAGATATGATACGGAGCTTTATAAGAGCAGAATTGAAAAAATTAAGGACCTCATGCCAAAAGCATGTATTGGAGTTGATGTCATAGTAGGTTTCCCTGGAGAAACGGAAAAAGAATTTAATAAAACAGTACATTTTTTAAAATCTTTACCTATCTCCTATTTACATGTTTTTACCTATTCTGAACGTGCCAACACTACAGCACCACGAATGGGAGAAACGGTACCTATGGAGGAAAGAAGAAAAAGAAGTAAACAACTTCGCATACTGAGTCTTAAATTAAAACAACAATTTTATCAAAATAATTTAGGTAAAACAGAAAAAGTGTTGTTAGAAAATCAAGAAGATGGTTATCATTATGGCTTTACCGAAAATTATGTTAAGGTGAAACTGCCTATTGAAAAAGTGAGAAAAAATGAGATTGTAAATGTAAAACTAAATGAAATAAACAGTGATTTAGAAGTATTATCAACCTTAGTATAATTACTTTAAATAAAGTATTTTAAAATGCACGTTATCAATTATTTAAAATTAATATTTATTTTTATTCTATCTTCTTTTTCATATTTTTCATTCGGGCAAAATATGAATATTTATGGCACTGTAAATGACACCTTAAACAAAAGGCCAAAAGAAAATGCAGTGGTCATGCTCGTTCGTTTGTCGGATTCTGTATTAATTGACTTTCAAAGAACCAATGAGAATGGTGAATTTTACATCAGCACACCTATGGATACTGTAGAAATCATCATATCTCATCACGATAATGATGATAAAATCATATTTTTCTTCCCATCAAATGATAGACTTAGCCTTAATCTAAACAATACCATCTTACCTGAAAAAAGCGAAATGATGGAAGAGGTAACAATCTATGCATATAAGGACCCTGTTTTTTTTAGAGGTGACACCTTAGTGTTTTTAGCAGATTCTTTTCAAACTAAAAGTAATGCAGTAGTAGAGGATTTATTGAAAAAGTTACCTGGAATTGAGGTTGATAAAAGTGGGAATATAACATCACAGGGAAGGGAAATTAATAAAGTTTTGGTTGATGGAGATGAATTTTTTGGAAGTGATCCTACTATTGCTACAAAAAACTTAGGTGCCAAAAGCATTGAAAGTGTGGAAATATACGAAGAAGAAAATACTGACAGTGACGAAACTTCTGAGGAAACTATACAAGTAATGGATTTGCGTTTAAAAGAAGATGCAAAGAAGGGTTATTTTGGTAGGATATCTCTTGCTAGTGATTTTAGTACTACACCTAATGTTGATTACCAATCCAATTTTTTTGAAAGTGAGGTCTTATTTAATCGATTTAATAAAGATTTTAAGTTTTCTGTATTCAATCTTGCATCAAACACACCTAGAGCAAATTTTGGAAATAAGGATATAAGAACATTTGGTATAGGAACAAGCAATGGAAACTTTTTCAGCGATGGTGAAAGAGGCTGGTGGGGAGGTGGATCTAATGAATTTAACGATAATGGAATACCTCGCACAGTCAAAAGCGGGATATTTTATTCAGATAAATTAAGTGAAAAAGTAAAGTTAGGATTAAACTATACAAGAAGTCAAACTGATTTGACGGCAAATTCAAATAGGAATACCCAATATATTTTAAGGGATACTATTTATACTGTAGGTGAAGATAATGAAAGTAGACAAGAAAGCACTAACCATTTAATAAACGGAAGATTAGAATTAAAGTTAGATAGCCTAACAAAAATTGAAATTCTACCAACCTTTTCATTATCCGATGACTCTTCATCAAACAATCTACTGAATCATTTTCTAACAAGAACTGGAGACACTAACTCTACATCCGATGTTTCTCAAAATTATAAATCATTATCCTCAAATTTTACAACAGAGTTTAGGTTAAAAAGAGAATTTAAGAAAAAAAATAGAATGCTTAAATATGCATTTCAGTATCGGACAACTAAAGATAGCGCAGATCAGTTAAATTACACAAGAAATGAATATTTAAATACATTATATCAAAACGATACAATTAATCAGATACAGGAGTTTTACTCCAATACAGATAGATATCGATCTCAATTATTATTTAGAGAGCCTATAACTAAGAAGTGGGGAATTGATATAGAACATTTATTTCAAATTAATAAGTCAAATCAACGTTTAGAAACATTTGATTTTGATCAAAATGCTTTTGATAGCCTTTTTTCAAACAATTTTAATAATATAAAGCAAACAAACAGATCTGGAGCGTTCTACCGCTACAACTATAAGAAAAACTTTATCAGATTAGGGGTCTATGCAAGAAATGTACAGATTATCAACCAGGATTTAGATGGTAATCCGCTGACTGACGACTTAAATTTTTGGGATTTACTTCCTCAATTTTCCTTTAGACATAAATTTAATAATTCTCACCGCTTTAAATTTACTTACAAAACCAATTCGAGACAACCATCATTGAATCAGCTACAGCCCGTTCAGAATAACGCAAATCCAAATAAAATATCAGAAGGAAATCCTGAACTATTACCAGATTATACTCATAATTTATCAGCATCTTACAATAATTGGAAAGGTTTAACGGGAAGTTTCATATGGGTTAGTTTAAATCATCGTACAGTAAATGATGCATTCTCTACAGAAGTCAGCTATGATAGTCTTGGCAGGTCTATATCAAAATCTATCAATATTGATCAACAACATTATACTGGTATGAATATGGGAGGGAAAATACCTATTGGGAATACACCTTTAAGTATTAGAGGTGGAATTTACAATTCTTACAATATAACAGAAAACATAATTGATGGTTTAAAAAACACAACTAAGACTTTATCTAACTCCACTGAACTATCAATTGAATTTGAAACTGACTCTGTAAATTTTGAATTTGGTGCCGAATACTCTTACTCAAAACCTTCAAACACACTCCCTTTTTACAATAATAGACCATTTACAACACAAAATTACTTCGGAGAAATCAATTTTGAACTTCCTTGGAATATGGAATTTGAAATTGCTGGAGAATACACAGTAAATAACCAATGGGCAGATGGATACAATATCAGCTTTCTATTAATAGATTGTTATATAGGTAAACGTTTTCTAAAAAACGAAAATCTGATATTAGCTATAGAAGGCAATGACATATTAAATCAAAACACTATGATACAACGTTCTGTTCAAAATAATATGATTATTGATGATAGAACTACAATCATATCAAGATATTTCTTATTAAAGTTAACATATAGATTCAATAACAATAGAACCAATTCTAAAGATGAGAACTACAAATAAATTTATATCAATTTCAACGATAATGTTATTATCTAATATCATTTTTGGACAAATTAAGAGTGGTGTAATTCTCTATGAGCGAAAAACTAATCTACTCAAGAAATATAAGACACCCGAATCACAGCGATGGTTGAGAGGAGAGACAATGAAAATTGATCGTTTCAATTTGCATTTTAACCCAGAAAAATCCATTTTTATGCCAGACGAATCAACTGTTCCCACTAAAGCAGACTGGGCAACTTCTAAAAACACAGTATACCAAGATTTTGAAAAAAATGAACGAGTTAATATTTATAATTTATTTGGAGACAAAAGAACAGTAAAAGATAAAATAATTAATAGGACTTGGAAGATTACAGAAAGAAAAAGATTTATTGCTGGCTATGAATGCCGAAGAGCGGTTTGGAAGAAAAATGACAGCACAAGAATATATGCATGGTATACAGATGAAATTTTACCAAGTACAGGACCAGAAACATTTAACGGATTACCTGGAACCATATTAGGTTTAGCTACAGAAGATGGAGGTGTTGTATATTTTGCTAAGAAAATAGAAAAAAATAATAGCCAAGTAGACGAGTTGGTAGGAGACCTTAAAATCAAAAAAACCTATACAGAAAAAGAACTGAGAACGGAACTAGAAATGAAAGGTAAATCTAACCCGTGGATGAGTAGAATTATAAACTATTTATTTGAATGGTAGTGCTACAGAATTTCATTTATGATATTATCTATAGTCAACCCATCAGCTTCAGCTACATAATTTTTGACAATTCTGTGTCTTAATATGGGAGCAGATACGGCTTTCACATCTTCAATATCTGGAGCATACTTTCCCGATTTTAAGGCATAACATTTAGCTCCTAAAATTAAATATTGAGAAGCTCTTGGACCCGCACCCCACGAAATATACTTTTTGACAAAATCTGTAGCATCAACTGTATTGGGTCTAGATTTATGAACTAAACCAACAGCATATTCTACAACACTTTGATTTACTGGAACTCTTCGAATTAAATCCTGAAAAAATAAAATTTCATCTTGATTAATAATGACACCTAGCTTCTTATCAACTATTCCCGTAGTCTCTTCTATAATTTTTACTTCTTCTTCAAATGTGGGGTAGTTTACTTCAATATTGAACATGAATCGATCCAACTGAGCTTCTGGCAGTGGATAGGTTCCTTCCTGTTCAATGGGGTTTTGCGTAGCCAGAACAAAAAAGGGATCTCCTAGAAAGTGATTTTTACCAGAAATCGTAATTGACTTTTCTTGCATAGCTTCTAAGAGCGCAGCTTGAGTCTTTGGAGGAGTTCTATTGATTTCATCTGCCAAAATGATGTTTGAAAATACAGGGCCTTTGATGAATTTAAACGATCTATTTTCATCTAATACTTCAGCACCCAAAATATCAGAAGGCATCAAATCAGGAGTAAACTGAATTCGATTGAAATCTAAACCCATACATTCCGCAATGGTATTTATCATTAATGTTTTAGCTAAACCAGGTACACCTACCAGCAATGCATGACCTTTGCAAAACACACTAATTAAAACTTGGTCAATTACATTGTCTTGACCAATTACTTTTTTAGAAATTTCTGATTTTAAGAGGTCTATCTTCTTCACAAAAGCATTAGCGGCATCTACATCATTTTCAAACATTTGATTTTTTATTTAAATATATGTGAATATAACTTTTTGAATTACGAATATTGTAGTATTAATTCATTTGTTTGTTAATATTTATAAAATTTATTGAGGATTTTTAAAATAATAGAACCCACAACTCAAGTTGTACCTTTTGTGTTAAGTATACCACACTGTGGCACAGGCATTCCTGATAATTTATCTGATTTATACCAAAAAAATCAAATAGAAAATTTAGACGATACGGATTGGTTTCTTGATAAACTTTATGATTTTGCTCCATCTCTTGGCATAACTACTATTGTCCCTTACTACTCAAGATGGGTAATCGATTTAAACAGAGAACCAAACAATAAATCACTCTACAGTGATGGAAGAATCATTACTAGTTTATGCCCAACTACTAATTTTTTAGGAGAGGATATTTACAGAAAAGACTACTCTTTAAATCAGTATGAAATAGAAGATAGACTAGCTCGTTATTTTAATCCATACCACAAAAAAATTAATGAGCTTTTAAAAGATTTGAAGTCAAAGTTTAATCAAGCTTTATTTTGGGATGCACACTCAATAAGAAGGTATGTTCCTACTATTCACGAAAACCCATTTCCAGACTTAATAATTGGAGATAATGATTCCATATCGTGTGATACAAAATTTACTAAAATCACGAAAAATGAATTAATGAAATCAGGGCTACAGGTAAATTACAACCATCCATTTAAGGGGGGTTATCTCACAAGGAGTAAAGGGAACCCTAGTCAACATATACACGCCATACAGTTAGAGATGTGTAAAGATTTGTACATGAAACATAATGAAAAAAAGTATGATGAAAAAAAGGCAGCGGAAATTAAAAAAGTACTTAAAAAAACATTTCAACATTTAATCAAATCGCTGATATGAAATCATTTCACTTTAAAAAATTATGGACTGAACAAGGATGGAAAGAAAATGTATCTATATCCACAAACCCGAAAGGTTTCATTACCTCTTTAAAAGAAAGTGTTACGGATTTGACAGGTGATGAAATAAAAATCAACTTAGCTATACCTGGAATACCAAATGCTCACTCGCACGCCTTTCAATATGCCATGGCTGGTTTAGCAGAAAAACATCCTCGAGGGAAAGATTCTGATTTCTGGAGTTGGAGAAAGGCAATGTATGATCTTGCATTAACAATCAATCCAGATCAGCTAAGACACATTGCTGCTTTCCTTTACAGCGAAATGGTTAGAAATGGTTACACACATGTAGCTGAATTTCATTACTTACATCATGACTTTAGTGGAAATAAATACAGTAACCATGCTGAAATGGGAATGCAACTGCTGGAAGCGGCCAAATTAGCCGGTATAAACATCACACTTATCCCTATGTGTTATCAAATGGGTGGTTTTAATCAGCCCCCACAGAATGAACAAAAGAGATTTATTTCCAAAAATTTAAGTGATTACCTAAACTTATTTGAAAAAACCAGATCTCTATGTAAAACTCATAATCAACATATTGGAGTAGGAATTCATTCCATAAGAGCAGTACACCAAGAAAATATAATTCAAATCAATGAATTCAACAATAACGTACACCCATTCCATCTGCATATATCCGAGCAAAAAAAGGAAGTGGAAGACTCTTTAAAGTCACTTGGGAAAAGGCCTGTTGAGTGGTTATCAGAACAAATAAACTTAAATCATAGTCATCATCTAGTACACGCTACCCACCTTTCAATAAAAGAAATTAACCTCTTAAGTAAAAGTAAGGCCAATGTGATTTTGTGCCCCACAACAGAAGGCAATCTAGCTGACGGTTTATTTCCTTTTCCAGAACATCAAAAAAACAACGGTAGGTGGTGTATTGGAAGTGATAGTCATATTTCAATAAACCCATTTGACGAGATAAGAATGTTAGATTATGGTCAAAGATTGATTTCTAATAAACGAAATACATTTCACCAAGATAATTTAGCCCAATTTTCAAGTGCTGAGGTAGCCTTTCACCATGCCATTTTAAATGGGAATTCAGCAGTTGGAATTGAAATTGAAAAATATTTTGAATTTGGTCATCCTCTTAACTTTATTCAACTTGATCATAATCACCCTTTATTATCAGAAACAAACAAAAATCAACTTTTAGACACCTTAGTATATGGGTCAGGGAGCGAATACATTTTAAATACTTTTGTAAATGGGCAGGGACACTCTCAAAAAGAAAAGTTAATCACAGATATTCAAAATGACTTTACTAAAACTCTAAAGGAATTGAAGAATAGAATTTAACTTCCCTTCCCCATCAATTTAAGATGATCGTAATGGTGTTTTAAAGCACTCAAAAACGTATGATTTGAGTGATATGGTATATTATACTCTTCAGCTGTTTTTTT
>CAZJVX010000077.1:0-7895 GCA_964549345.1 uncultured Flavobacteriales bacterium
AACTGATGATTAGAATACATAATGGTAATAGTACCTTTAGACACCTCGTCATCATCCATTTCATCAGCATAACCTTCTAAGTCTCCAGTTAATAGAGCGGGCATTTTTTGATTTTTAACATCAAAAGACATACTAATTTTACTTGGTAAATCGTATTGAGTGCCATTATAATTCATTTCGGCCGTATAGCTTCCTTTTTCTTTAGTAATTAATATCATTTTTTGAACTAAATCAGCAGAATCAATCCAAAACTGCCCAGTTACGATTTCGGAGTTAATATCCATTGGTATGACCTTGATAATTTGATTTTCATTTTCTTTGCCCATGTCTATGGCTATAAAATCTTCTTTAAATAGGGAGGTAGATGTGGTTCCCATTTCTTTTTTTGGTAAAAAAGCAAATCCTTTTATTTTATAATCAATATCTTCTGGTGATCGATAGATCATTTTTCCAACTCTTTCTTTAATTCTAATGAACTTGACGTCAATATTTATATTAACATCACAAGAGTATGGTGGAACTTTTTCCAATTTCTCAACCATGTTAAGCATCCTTTTTTTGGCATCACTGGATTGAGCTGAAAGTAAGCCCATGGAGAAGCCAAAAAGTAATATGAATAGCCATTTAATCATGTAAGAATATCTTTTCTATTGAAGTTCCAAATACCAATCAAATTAAAAATTAAAATGTAAACAAATTGTACCACTACAGATTGCTGAAGCACCATTTTATCAATGTCAAAATCAAAAAAGTATTGCCACTTTATAAAATGACTAGTGAATACATAGGGTAGAATGTCTTTGAATATAGGTGCACCTAGTGTGAAAATGATATTTAAACCAATAAGGATAGCTATTGTACCTACTATGGGGCCTATGGCATTATTAACAAACGATGAAATCATCATAGATAACGATGCTACCACAATCATAGAAAGGGTACCCGAGCAAAAAGCATAAAAGAAACGCCAAGTAACATCATCACTTGCTATAACGGTTACTCCTCTTCTAAGTACTATTAAATCTCCCGTGCCAAATAACAACAATCCTAATCCATAAGTCATACCTGCTAAAAAAACCATTAAGGCAATGGCATAAATGAATCCGGTAATGGCCTTAGCAATATAAATTTCAGTTCTTTTAAAAGGTCTTTGTAATATTAATCTCAATGTACCTGTTGCTGCTTCCCCAGCTATAGCATCTCCAGTTACTAAACAAATTAGAATGGGTATATGTATGATGATACTATTTAATAAAATGTAAGTAAGTAAATTGGCATTGATTATTTTACCTTCTAATCTGAAGTCATTTTCCAAGTTTTGTATGGCTATAGAAATTAATTCTTCACCTTCGAAATACATGGCTAACTGCAGTGCTCCCACAATAAGAAAGATGGCAAGAAAACCAATATACGTTCTTGGTTTTTTGACGATTTTAAAAAGCTCTATGTTTATGAGTCTGATCAATTGGTTAGGTTTAAAAAATATTCTTCAAGTGTTTTAAGTTGCCTAACTTCGTAAAGAGAAATATTTTCACTGTTGAGGGATTTTATCAATTCGTTAATTTTGGCTTCTTCCCATTGTAAATAGTATGATTCATTTTCATTTGTGAAAGGTATCTGATGCATATTACAATAATTTTCAATTGCAGAATGTGAGTCTGTTTTAATCTGAATTTTAATCGAATCACTAGACATCAATTCATTTACTTCACCTTCAGCAACTTTTCTTCCTTTATTAATCACGATCATTCGGTTTGAAATTTTTTCTATTTCGGCAAGTATATGACTGGAAATAACTACGGTAATTCCTCTTTCTGTGTTAATTTTTAAAATAAGTTCTCTCATATCGGCTTGACCTTGCGGATCAAGTCCATTGGATGGTTCATCTAGGATAATTAAACTAGGTTGATGCATTAAGGCTTGAGCAATACCTAACCGTTGTTTCATTCCTTGTGAGTAACCTCCAACCTTATCTTTTTTTCGGTCTAATAAATCTACTTCTTTTAATACATCATCTATGATTCGAATGTCCTTAAGTTTAGACATCCTGTACAAAATTTTTAAATTTTCATAGGCTGATAAGTTTTTGTAAAAGTCAGGCCGTTCAATTAATGCACCAATTTGATTTAAATACTTTTTGTTTCTGTAATCAACTCGTTCACCTCCTAATTGAATTAATCCACTATCTGGTTTAATTAACCCTAGTATCATTCTTAGGGTAGTACTCTTTCCAGCGCCATTAGGCCCTAAAAATCCATAAATATCTCCTTTGTTGACATGAAATGAAATGTCATCAACAGCTTTAAAATTTCCGTAAGATTTGTGAAGGTTTTTTACTTCTAAAATAGATGACATGATCAAATATAGAATTTAGATACTAGTGGTATTCTCTTTTAGGTTTTTTTGTGATTTACATTTAGAGCTACAATACTTAACATTGTCCCAATTTTTACTCCATTTTTTTCTCCAGGTGAACGGCTTTTCACATATTGTACAAATCTTTTGGTCAAGATAGCTTTTATTTCCTTTCATGATTTAAAGTGAGGTAGTTCATGGGGTCTTGCATAGGGGTAGGAATCGATTTTTTTAAGATCGTAATAGGTGTTTAGTCCGCTAATTCCAACAGATTTTGCTTCTTCAAGGTTGATGTAACCCTCCTCACTAAGCGAATTTTGAGCCACATAAACTTGTAGTATTTTTCCTACTATCATTACAGTATCATTGTATTTAATGGGGATACTTTCTACGTGTTTTAATCCCATTTTAAGGAAACTTTCCTTCACAAAGGGTACTGGGAAATCGTGTTGAAACACTGGTGTAAAATGGCAAGCATCATACTCTGAAGTTTCTTTGTCAAATTTAGCAGATGTATAATGTCCTTCTAACGTTTTATTGTTTGGTAAATGATTAATGGTGTAATATCCGTTTTCAAGAATATTTTCGTAGGTATGTCTTCTTACTTTTTGCTGTGGCCTTAAAATAAAACCAATAAGTGCGGGATTACTGCCAAGATGGACCACGCTACTGAAAATAGCTAAGTTAAGACGGTTTCTTTCGTCAATTGTACTAATTAAGTTTGCGGGTTTAATACCTGTAATGCTATTTATGATATTTAGCCGCTTTACTTTCGGCATTTGAAGTATATCTTCTTCGCTAAAAAAAGTCATCATGATTTAAATTGTTTTATTCCTTTATTCCAATAATTAAAGAATGATCCGGTTGCTTCGACATTTGGGAAAATCCAATCCCTTTCTGTTATAATTCCTTTGTAATGATTTGTGAAAGGATGTTCCTTATAGTGTATTTCCATTTTGGCAGGTAGTAGTTCAAAAAGCTGATCAAATTCCATTATTGCTATCTGAATGTCTTGTATTTCTGAAGCCATTTCCATAACAAATGACATAACATTTTCGGATATAGGATAGGTAGAAAAGTGAGAGGGTTCTAAAAGCAATATTCGGTTAACGTCTTTGTTTTTGGTCCATAATGGGTCTAAATTGTATGTATTGAAGATGTAGGAGTCTTTTTCATTGTTAATTATAAGCTTTTTTTGTTCTGGTAATATAGTTTTTAAAGTTAATGAAGTAGTTGATCTCAATGCTTTTGGAATTTGATTAAAGGAGTACAGTTCATCGTATGATTTGTTTAAAAACGAATTTGTGTCGCGAGTAGAAAAGTACTTATTGATATTTTCTTGATTGGCTATGTATTTTTTTTGTCGTGTTGTACCAGCCACCCATTGCCAACTAAGCGAATTACTTCCCCAGTCACCGTCTAGCAAGTGATAATACATCCACTGAGCAGGTTTCAGCCAATGGTATTGGCCTACATTACAGCATACTGCTGCGATATACATTCTCATGTGGTTGTGAATATAACCTGTTTCATAAAATTCATGTATACAGTCATCCATAGCGCTTATTCCTGTTTTTCCTTCTACAATAGCTTTTGGAACGGTCCTAAATTTAACATGTTGCTGGGGATGCTTTAGGTCAATTAGTAGGTCTTGATTCTTTTGCCATATTTTTTGCCAATAATCTCTCCAAACCAGTTCCTGAAAAAATTTTTCCATTTTCTTTTTGTCAAGACCTCTTTGCATAAGTAACTCTAGTACAAATTTGGTAGAAATTACACCTCTAGAAATATAGGGTGATAACCGGCTCACTTTCCCATTTTTAAAGTTTCTTGTTCTTGCGTAAGCAGCAACATCAAAATTGGTTATAATTTCATTTAATATATCTATAATCATTAGTACAAAAATCTATCTTATAAATGAAATTTCATCAACATGTTTAAGTAGAGATATTATTTTGGGCATAACTATTGTACTTAATTCGTAAATTTATGAGCCGTAATTTTTTACATTATTGTTTTATGAAAATGAGATTTTCTTTTTTTATATACATTATTTTATTTGTATTCATTACCACAAGTTGTAAAAAGGGTTGTACTGACCCGTTGGCCTATAATTATAATGCTCACCGTTCAATTGATAATGGTCGTTGTAAATACCATAATTTTGTAAGAATAGACTCTATACGAATTTTGAATATTTCTGATACGGATCAAAATGGGGTAGAGTGGGATGATCCTTTTAATTGGTGGGATTTGACTTTTGATGTATACATAGGCAACGATTTAATCTATATGTCTGATATCTTTGACGTTAACTTTTCAATGATGGGTAATGATGTTTTTTTAGATCTTTCAGATGAAAATGAACTTAAGAATGATGAATGGGAAAATGATGGATACAAGATCGTATTTTATGATTACGATGACCCCTATGTAGTGCCAGTTGATTCGGCTGTAATTAATCCTTTTTATTATGTCGGCATGAAGAAAAATGATCGATTTCTAAAAAAGATAAAATATAAGTATCGAAATGTTGATTTAGAATTCGAAACGTATTTCAGTTGGGACTAGTCTGTCAATTGTAACATGCACTTATAGGTGTTACAATGTGCTTCTACAATATCATATATTTTTTCAGAATAACCACCACCCATAGAGGTGACAATTGGTATATTCTTTTTTTGAGCAAATTCATATATCATTTCGTCTCTTTTTTTACAACCATCTCTAGATACTTTTAGTCTTCCTAATTTATCTGTGGAAAGTATGTCTACGCCTGATATATAAAATATGAGATTAGGTTCTAATGTATTATCTAATTTTTTAATGGTGTGTTCAAGAGTTTTTAGGTATTCACCGTCCTTTACCCCATCATCTAATTCTATATCTAAGTCCGATGTTTCTTTTTTAAAAGGGTAATTTTTCTTACCGTGCATACTAAAGGTGTAGACTCGATTTTCTTCTTTAAAAATGGAAGCTGTTCCATTACCTTGATGTACATCTAGATCTATAACTAAAATTTGATTCATTTGAAATTTTTCAATCGCATAATAAGAGGCTACAGCTACATCATTGAAAAGACAGAATCCTTCACCCCTGTCTCTAAACGCATGGTGTGTTCCCCCAGCGATGTTTGCAGCAGCACCAAATTCTATTGCGTAATCAACACATTTTCTACTTCCTTCTGTGATCATGTATTCTCTATCAACGAGCTCTTTAGTAAGCGGAAAACCAGTCTTTCTAATCTCACTTTTTGTTAATGTTAGTGAATTTAAATTTTGAATGTATTTTCTGTCATGTGCTTTTTCCACCCAGTTCTCCTTTATTTTTTTTGGTGAAAAAAATTGTTCTTTGCTAACCAATCCCTCATATAAAAGCTGATCTGGAATAAGTTCATATTTTAACATGGGAAAACGATGTCCTTCCGGTAATGGAAGCACATATTTTTTATCGAAAGCGATTTTTAGCACTTGAACAGATTAAACCTGGATGTTAATCCTT
Organism: uncultured Flavobacteriales bacterium; assembly: GCA_964549345.1. Classification (GTDB taxonomy): domain Bacteria; phylum Bacteroidota; class Bacteroidia; order Flavobacteriales_D; family Parvicellaceae. The sequence continues at coordinate 5,857 of CAZJVX010000077.1, forward strand.
TTCAATTAATTCACAATAGAATTTTACATCTACTTCATCTCCTATAGACTTGATAGTGGGCATACCAAGTTTTACTCGATCTAACGTAAACTCACCTTCAAAAATAGCTACTTTTTGTTGACGATTATTTTCTCCTTTTCCCTTATAAGTAAAGTCAAAAATTAATTCATTTTGAAGTCCCATCATGTCAATTACCCCTCTGGTCAAATAGGTTGAATCGGTTTTTATAATTTCATTTGATTGAAAACTGATTTCTGGAAAGTTGTTAAGACTAAAATAATCTTCATCCATCAAGTTTTCATCACGCATTTCATTATCTGTATTAATACTGCTGACGTCAATAGTGACCCTAAGTTTGGATTTAGAAGGGTCGTCTTTCGAAACTTTAAAAATAATATCAAAATTTTCAAAAATTCCTTTTGTGTATTTTGGACTACTTTCAATAGTAAATGAAACTTCTGAGCTGGAAGAATCATTTTTTTGATTAACCCATGTTGTCCCTAATATGCTGTCAAAGGAGCTGTTCTTTTTTTTGGGATTAACTGACAGGGTAGTTTTATTCAACTTACTTTCTGGATTCCCTCCCCAGTTTTGATAAAGAATTCCGAAACCAACAACAAAGCCTGTGAGTATTAAAATCAGGGCTAGCCTTATTTTACTATTCATTTTATATTATTTCAATTGCTTAAAACTATGAAATGTTTATCAACAAACCATATCTACAATATTTTTATTAATTTACCAATTAGTTATTATTTTGCTATTTAACTCATATTTTATCTTACATGTTTACATATAATTTCAATTTAAAATTATTCGCATTTCCCCTTTTATTTACTTCATTCATTAGTTATACTCAAATCATTTACAATTGGCAAAATTCCAAGGAGGGATGGGTAAGTGGTGGTGGTTGTACTTTAACAGAGCAACCTGATGCTATGGCAATGCGATCATTTAATACCACACCAGTTATGCGCAGTGGAAATCTACAGGCTGATTTGGGTATTGATGCTTCAGATTACAATAAAGTTGAGATTACCTTAAAAAACCCAACAACAACTCCTGCCAACGCTAATGCAAGACTGTTTGTATACCCTCCAGGTTCAAACACGGCATTTTGTTATTTTAACTTTCTAGTAGATACATCCATGACGGGTTATGCAACTTACACCATACATTTAGACTCTACTCCTACAAATGGAATTTACAGTGGGCCTGTTGCACGATTTGGACTCAGAGGACCATGGGGTGTAGCTAACGGAGATACAATTTATTGGAAGCAGATGGTTGTCTCTAACTCAAATATAGTTGTGGATACTGTTGATGTAACTTTTAAATTAAACATGGCTAATGTAACAGACCCATTTAGTACGCCTGAGTTAAATGGAACATTTAATTCTTGGTGTGGAAACTGTAATCCGATGTCACCTTCGTTACAAAATGATATTTGGGAAGTTACCCTGCCATTTGTAAGCGGTGATACTATTGAGTATAAATTTTCTGCAGATGATTGGTCAATTCAGGAGACTAATGATCCAACAGGAGATTGTACTAACGGTAATGCAAACTTTACAAATAGATTATTAGTTATTCCTGATGTCGATACCACACTTATGCCAGTTTGTTGGGGAAGTTGTGATACTTGTACATCAGTAAGCTCTAACTTTCAACATAAATTTAAGAAGGTGTTAATCTATCCTAACCCTTCTGAAGGTTTAATAAACATACAAAGTGATGATGTGATTGATAAAATAATCATAAGAGATATATTTGGTAAAACTGTATTAATTGATGAAAAAGCTCAAAAAAATATATTAATTAATTTAAGTAATTTTCAAAGCAATGTGTATTGTTTAAGTTATTTAATGAAGGAGGAATGGGAAAGTGAATATATTGTAATTCAACATTGAGATTTTTAGATGAAAAATCTTTGTATTTATATAGCAATAATAATTACAACTTTTTTTATTTCTTGCGGCTCAGCAGACACTAACATAGATAGGTTTGATAATTATAATGTTTTATTCATAATTGCAGAT
>CAZJVX010000078.1:0-7802 GCA_964549345.1 uncultured Flavobacteriales bacterium
GATCAGCGAAATAGCTTAAAAAATCTTCAAAGCCTCTAAAAATGTAACTGACTTCTGAAATTGAAATCTTAAAATCACTCTTAGTATCCTTGGGCTGATGATATTCAATAATAGTAGATTCACCTTGAACTAACTGTGTGTGAGTTATGGGATTGGTGATGTTTCTAGAGGAAGTGAACTTACCAACAATTTGATTTTTATTTTGGTTATACAAAAACAAATACCCTCCCTCCGGAATGTAAAGTGTTGAGTAATGAAAGTTCAATGCAGACGCACCCATAGAAGTTATTTTTAAAAACCATGATTTTGAGCCATCAGGGTACTGAACCCATGTTCCAGCATTTTCAGCATTTATATGGACACTTTTTAATATTCCTACGCAATATTTGGATTTATTTGTGTTAACTGCTGCTTGAATTTCAGATGCAGATGGTGCAGCTATTTGTAACTCTTGAATTTGAATATTAGTTCTATGAGTAAATGAGTAGGGCTTGCCCCCTTCAGAAATTTGTGAGTAGAAAGCTAAGCTGTAAAATAAGGATAAAAATGATAACGTTTTTTTTAGCATTGAATGGGTTAAATTTAGTGCTGCAAAAGTAGTTTATTTAAGTCTATTATCATAATTTTACCTTTAAAGAAAAACCTTCTTTTTATGAAGAGAATACTACTAGTTGAAGACGAAGAACACCTTCATTCGGCAATTAAACTGAATTTAGAATTAGAAGGATACCATGTAAGTTCTATTTATAATGGGAAAAATGCACTTCATAAGTTCAATGAAAGTAGATTTGATTTAATTATTCTTGATGTTATGCTACCTACTATTAATGGATTTGATATTTGTCAATCCATACGTCTAGAAAATGATCAAATACCTATAATGTTTTTGACAGCTAAGTCATCAAATGATGATATTGTAACAGGGCTTAAAATGGCCGATGACTATCTAACAAAACCATTTAATCTAAATGAATTATTGCTTAGAGTTAATAACTTGATTAAAAGAAATAATCAAGTTCAAAATAAATTAAGTCAATTTGTAATTGGTGAATTTACAATTGACTTTAATTCATTTGTTGTCAGTAATTCGAAAGGAACACCTGTAGAGCTTACACACAAGCAAATTAAGTTGCTCAAACTATTTGTGGAAAAGCCAAATGAAGTGGTGAGTAGACAAGAAATTTTAGAAAAAATCTGGGGATTTGATGTTTATCCTTCATCTAGAACAATTGACAATTTTATTCTCACCTTCAGAAAAATTTTCGAGAAGGATGTTGAATCCTCTACCTATTTTAAATCTATCAGAGGGGTAGGGTATAAATTTACTCCTGATTAACAAAATGAACAAAACTTACTTGTCTCGTTGTGAAAAAGTGGAACATCAGGACTAATTATTTCCCTCAAGACAAGCTGGATTTCTTTTTCAAATAGTTGAATATGTGTATTGTTTAATTTCAAATCGTTTTGGTAATTTAACTCCAACACTGGTGAGTTAGTGTTACTTAGTGCAACTATATTGGAGTAAACTTCATTATATTCTTTATGGTTGTCTAAAAAGAGCATTGCATAAAATAGAAGTTGTAATGCTTTATGTTTTGTTTTTATGCTTTCCATGGTTGAAATAGCGAGATCAGATTTTGTTACATACCCTGTTTTATAATCAATTAATCTCAATCCATTTGAGGTGCTATCAATTCGATCTATTTTCCCTTTAAAACAACATTCCAGAATTTCATCATTGAGATGTAATTTTTTTTTAATCGAAAACTCTTTTTCAGCATATAAAACTTGATACAACCCACTTCTATTTAAACTGTTAAGTTCATTTTCTAAATAATTAAGAATGAATTGCTTTGACTGGTAAAAATTAATTTTGTTTTTGCCCTTTACATGTCTGTTATCAGGAAATAAATTTTTAAACTGAATTGATAAACATTCTGCTAACTCTTTCTTCATTTTATTTATAGCTTCTTTATCAATCTGTTTATGTGAAACAAAAAGTTGCTCAAGTGTATTGTGTACGGCAGTACCCCATTCGCTGGATTCAATAAATTCATTTGGTTTTTGATTCTCTTTTATTTTCAGTACATATTTAAAATGAAAATCGAGATTGCAGTTCAAGTAGGTATTAATAGCAGAACTAGATATTCCAGTTTTCATCCAATTCTTTAATACCAATATGTCTTCTTTATGTTTTGATAGAGATCCCAACACCGGATTTAGCACTTGAGCAGATTGATATGAACTGAATTTTACATTTTTTTGATTTAAAAACTCGGCTTGAATTTGATGAATGTATCTGCTAGGTTCATTTGATTTTATACCTGAGCTCTTAGAGCTTAAGTATATCAAATGTATGTTTTTAGGATAATGAATAGCCCTGTAAAAATAGTATGCAAATAATGCGTCTTTTTCAAAGTTAGAAGGAATACTATATTTTCTTTTAAGCTCCTTTGGAATATTGGTTTCAAGCATTTTTTTGCCTGGAATATATTCTTCATTAAAGTTTGTGAAAATAATAGTATCACTATCAACCATTCTTGATTCCAGTAATCCAATTAACTGAATTGGATTGTTTGGGTTACTAATAACAGAAATTCTTTTTTTAGATAACTGATCAAATAATATAGTTAATTTTTCTTTCAAGTTTAAGTCAATTTTAATATCATTAACTTTTTGAATTAAATACTCTAATTCGCCTAAAATAATAGAAACCACATCATTTTCAGTTTGGATTTTAACTGCATATTTTTGAATTTCATCAAGTAAAATTTTGAGAAAATTTAATTCATTTTCATTTTTAGTTTCTTTGAAGGAAGATATAACACCAATTAGACCTTTTAAAGGAGGAAAATGAGCTACGATTTTGTCGTTTGATAATTCAAAATCTAATATAGATTGAAGTTCGTTTTGAAATATGTGACGATCTTTTTCTGTTATTAAGCTAAAACTTAATAATTCAGAAATCCAATCATACGTAAATTTATTTAAGCTTCCCTGAGAAAGTACGGAATCACACAAAAACTTGAATAGCTTATAGGATTCAAACTGGTCTATTGGAAATCCAGAAGAAAAATTAATTTCATTATTTTTCGCAAGTCCATTAAATAGATATGGACTAAATTGTTCTTTCATGTTTACTATGGTAACATCATGATCATCTTTGTTTAGTATTTTATCAACAACTTGGATTTGTTGCTGTAATGAGTCTACTTCATAGGTACTTATATTTTTTGCTGTTGAAAAGAGATCTCGTCTAGGTTTATTATGAAATTTATTTTTTTGACTTCGATAAAAATGCCCCGCTTCATGATCATTATTTTTAACGAAGAAATCCTGAGTATCGACTAATATCTTACTCCCAGAATTCAATTTGCAGACTGAATTAATGATTATTTCCTCCTTTGCAGATAATGCGTTAAGGCCAATAAAGTAGGTTTTCCCAATGTTAGAGAATATCATTTTTTCTGAGCGGGCAACATTATTACATATGGTAGCATAGGTGCCTTTATTCTTTTTCAAAAGGGTATCTTGAAATTTATTGTAAACACTTTCAATTAGATTGATTCTAGCAAAATAATTTTTCTCCCTTACATTTTCGTTTGTTTTGAATTGCCAATTATTTAATTCACCAAATCCGTTAAGGTCTTGAAAAAATTCTTTTTTGTTAATAATGTAATTATCAATAGTATTGAGGTCATTTAATAGCTGCTTTAGATCATAAATATTGATATTAAATAGACTTTTTTTATCTACTTCTTGCAAAACTTTTACTAATGTCAAATGAGTATCTAATGGATTAATTTTTTTTAAATCTGATAGAGATACTATAAAGTCATTGATGGTTGCCATCTCTGGAAGTATACACGATCCGTCAATTTTTTTAATTAGAGATTTTTTAATAAGATTTATTGATCTTGAGGAAGGTAGTATAAGTCTTAATTTATGTAATTGATCAATAGGTGATTCATGCAGAATAATGGTAGAAACTTGATCAGCAAATTTTATCATACCTAAATGTAAAAGAAAATTATAAGACGATCTCCCAGGTATGATCAGCCAATAACTTTACAGTACTGATAAACGCATGCGGACTTCCTTTTTTCCCCCATTCACTGGGTCCAACCATAAGTAATTTGAATGTCCCATCTTCAGCTTCATATAGATGATACGTGTGAGAAATAAGTGGCTCGAACCTCATTTCAGCATTATAAATCATATGAGACACATCGATTCTTTCTTTTAGTTTTTTTGCTTGTTCAGCTAACAGAGCCATTTGATCTTTAATTTGATTTAATTGGATATTCGTCTGATGCTCCATGGCTGAAAGGGCTTTGTTTTTAATGACTCCTTCTTTAGTCGGAATGACTGGAAAGCTACCTCTATGATGGCCATAGGTTAATGAGTTTGGATTATCAGTTACATTATCCTTATCAATAGGATTAGATATATTTTTCTTTTTGTTCAAAATCTAAAATGGGTTTGAGAATTTTGGATTATGTATAAATGCGGAATCAGAAAGAGTTAATAAAAATGCTTTAAGTTGACCTCTTTCAGTTGGATTCAATTGCACACCACCTTGTGAAGCAAACTCTATAAGTGGATCTAAATTTGGAGAATTTGAATGAATTCCTGTACTATAAAATCCTATTACTTGATCTAAGGTGTTGAATCTACCATCATGCATATAAGGAGCACTGTATTCAATATTTCTTATAGAAGGCACCTTAAATTTAAAATTATCAGATTCTAATCCAGTTACTAGCCCTCTTCCACTATCTATCGGAAATTCGTCAAGTCCATTATTTTTATATGACAAATCTGTGCCTAAGATACCTCCATGACAGTGAAAACAATCACCTCCATTTAAGCTATTAAAAGAGGAAAATCCAGCATTTTCATCGGGCGTAAAATTGGCTTCGTATCTTAATACTTTATCGTATTTTGAATTTCCGGAAATCATTGTTCTTAAAAATTGGGCAATGGCTTTTGCAGCAAGTATTGAGTCTGGTTCTAGGGTTCCAAATGCATTGTAAAATAGCTCCCGGTAGAGATTGTCATATCTAACTTCATTAAGGAAATCACTCCACGTATTGTCCATTTCAGTGCTGTCCATTACGGGAAGTAATATTTGTTCTTCTAAGGAATGAATGGCTCCGTCCCACAGAAATTCATCGACCCATGCTAGATTCTGAAGTACCATGGAATTTCTTTTACCTAAATCACCATTTACTCCTGAGCTAAATGGAATATTATCGGAAAAGGCGTATTGAGGTGCATGACATGAGGCACATGAAACAGTATTATTTTTACTCATTCTTGTATCCCAAAATAAGTGTCTACCTAATTCAATGCCCTCAACCGTCAGCGGATTTTCAATTGGTATTTCAACAGGAGGAAAATGTGATGGGATATCTAATTCGTATGGAGTAGGACCTTCTATCAATTCAATTTCCTTTTCTTTTAAACAAGATTCTAGTGGGATTACAATCAATGTAAAGAACAATATAGTGTACTTATTAATCAATGAGATCGCATTAAATTTGAGCAATTACTGGAAATGGACTGTGCTAAAGTGAAATTATCCATTGTGTGAGTAAAGTTGTCATGAGCCATATCGATACCACTAATTGCCTCGTGCCAGTCAATATCAAACTCCACTACAAATTCTTTGTTTTCATTTACAGAAGCCGAAAAATTGATCAAATTTGAATTTGAAGTAAGACCATCATTGCCAATATGAAAAACAAAAGATTCACCGGATTCAAAAACGTTGTTTTTGTTTTTATCGACATAACCTTCTAAAACAATAAATAAATAACTCCAATATTGTGGATCAATTCCCATCTGCCAGTGCATACTTGGTGTTTGGTAGCTTAGAGGATTACTACTCTCATATGTCGCTGGGTCAATATGATTTGTGATCGAATCTACACCAATTAAACACTGAAATTCATTAATTGATGTATCATAGATTATTCCCATATCGTATTGTGACATTATAGGTTTGATAAGTACATAACTATGATTGGTGAAACGATTTGCGCCATTGTAACTATAATTAGTTTTCCCAGCATAGATAGCAGCTCTAGTGAATTGAATCAGCGTGCCGGAGTCATCTTGATAATTTATCAAATAGGAAAATGAATCGGTATTGTATTTATGATTAATATGCCATATTAAGTTGTATGCAGAGTTGGTGTCATATTCACACGTGGAATCATTATAATTTGCAGATGGATTGTAATTATAAGCTAATGGATCTGTACAACCTTGTTTTTTACAGCTTTCTAAACCAATGGCCAGAGCTAATATAAAGTAAACAAAAAGGTATGAGATTTTATGATTCAATTTTACTATTTTCAGACTTAAAATTAGAACAAAAATAAATTATTAATCTAATTGTTTAATTAAACACTATGGTACTTAGGTGGTTGCTATTTGTATTATTTATTTGTTGTTTACTGGTATACAGTTCTAGCGCTATAAAAACTGTATTCAAAAATCTTTGGATATACTACATTTTTGTATTCATAAACCTGATTGTAATTGGTAATTTCATTCTACATATTGCATTATTTAGGGATAAAGGCTTAATGTCACCCTATTTCACGTATTCCTTTGGTCTTTTCATTATGATAATGGTATTTCAATTTCTTGTTATTTCCTTTTTGTTTGTAGAAGATCTAGTCCGGTTGCCTCAATGGGTTTATCATTTATTTACCAAAGGTTTTAAAAGTTCATTTGAATACTCACCTCAACGTAGGGAATTTATTTCAAAGCTTGCTTTACTTATAGCTAGTATCCCTGTTGGTGCATTATTCTTAGGTATGTTAAGGGGAAAGTATAATTACAGAGTGATCAAACACAAATTATCATTTGACAATCTACCTCCTTCATTTGATGGATTTAAAATTATTCATATTTCAGATTTTCATTGCGGTAGTTTTGACAATCAAGAAAAAGTAAAATACGGGATTAAAATGATTAATGATCAAAGACCTGACCTCATACTATTTTCTGGAGACATGGTGAATAATATGGCTAGGGAAATTTTACCTTGGAAAGACATTATCAGCTCATTAAATGCACCCTTTGGCAAATTCGCAGTGTTGGGAAATCACGATTATGGCGATTATGTACCTTGGGAAAGCGAATCCAAGAAAAAAGAAAACATGAATCAATTGCTTTCGTATTTGAACGATATGGGTTTTCAAGTTTTGTTAAATGAGGCTAAACCATTAAAAAAAGATAAGGACGAAATTGCTTTAATTGGAGTAGAAAATTGGGGTGCTGGAGGATTTAAAAAGAATGGTGATTTCGATAAAGCTTCATCCAATGTGAAAGAATCGATGTTTAAAATATTGCTTTCACATGACCCATCTCATTGGCAACAAAAAATTATTGAGCATCCTATTCATGTTGATTTAACGCTTTCAGGACATACCCATGGTATGCAGTTTGGTATTGAAATACCTGGTTGGATTAAGTGGAGTCCAGCAAAATACAGGTACAAATACTGGGCAGGAATTTATAAGGAGAAAAACCAATTTATTAACGTTAATAGAGGTTTTGGTTTCCTAGCATACCCAGGACGTGTTGGTATTTATCCAGAAATATCTCTACTTGAGCTACATTCTCAAAAATTAGCATAATTGAAGCAATTAAAGGTTTATAGATCTTCTGCAGGTTCCGGAAAAACCTTCACGCTTGTAAAACATTACCTAACCATACTTCTTAAATCAGGGTCTCCATATACTTTTAAGGAGGTTTTAGCCATAACCTTTACAAATAAGGCTGCT
>CAZJVX010000079.1:0-7521 GCA_964549345.1 uncultured Flavobacteriales bacterium
TTAACTCAAACTTTTGAGGGGCGAATTCAACCGACTCACACGTTAGCCTATGATGTAATTCATAAGATATCCAAGAAAAGTAGTATTACCACTTCTGATGGTGTCGAACTAACTCCTATTCAAATTTTTGCAGATTTCATGGTGGATAAAAAGTATTGGATTAATCAAAAAATTATATACATCAAAAAAAGTACTGGGGTAGCAGATTCATTAGGGATTTCAGGTAAATATGCCTCTGTAGCTGACTTTTTTAATGAGGATGGATCCGAAAAACTTGCGCTACAGCTTCAAAACTCTTTTGCAAAGAAAGATATTGATAAGAATGTATTTGATAAAGAGCTCATCAAAGCCAATGAAAGAATGAATATTGCTCTTCAATCAATGAATGGTCTTATTTTAAATATATTTCCCATTTCAGGTGATCAAAATAACAAATGGGTTAATTGGAAAGATGAATATGCAAAACAGCCCATAGACTCTACGGATGAGCATTTAGCAACTATTTCACTTTCAAGAATATTCAGATCTTATGTCATGGAATTAGCTGAGGCGAAGAACTCTAATGATTATAGTACAGCGCAGGAGTTATTGAATTTTATAAAATCATACCAGATTAAAATTTCACCTGAAGATTTACTCATGAATATGAGCGAGATTAAAGATGAGATATCTTACAATAAATCAAACCTATTTATTAAAATAAAGGACTATTATGGCTATTTGGCCATTTTCCTATTACTCTTCTCCTTCTGGCATTCTTTAATTTCAGTTAAGACCAAGAGAATCTTTAAAATAATCAATACTTTTTTATGGATATCTATAATTTCATTATTTGCCGTATTTGTTATGCATACGTATGCTCTTGGACTTAGATGGAAAATCACAGATCACGCTCCTTGGAGTAATGGCTATGAGGCTCTCACATTTATTTCATGGGGTACAGTTTTAGCTGGTTTCTTGTTCATTAGGAGTTCTAAAATCACTTTGGCAGGAACTTCATTACTTGCATTTTTTATACTAATGACTGCTGGGCATAGCAGCTTTGATCCACAGCTAACCAATCTTCAGCCTGTACTAAAATCATATTGGTTGATGATACATGTTGCTTGCATAACTATTAGTTATGGTTTTCTAGGACTGGGGTTTATCTTAGGTTTAATCAATGTGTGTAATTATTTATTCTTGAAATCTGGAAACAAAAACCTGAAAACGATCATTTCTGAATTGACCTATGTGAATGAAATGACATTAACTATAGGTCTTGCTCTTGCCACAATAGGAACATTTTTGGGAGGAATTTGGGCTAATGAATCTTGGGGAAGATATTGGGGCTGGGATGCGAAAGAAACTTGGGCTTTAGTTATAGTTTTAACGTATGCTGTGGTATTGCACTTAAGGTTAATACCAGGGCTTAAAAGTAAGTTCATATTTAATGTAGCTTCAATACTTTCATTCTCTAGTGTTTTAATGACTTTTATTGGAGTTAATTACTACCTATCAAAAGGATTGCATAGTTATGCGAGAGGAGAAACACCTGCATTTCCTTTATGGGCGTGGATTACTATCTTTTCAATCTTTGGCATTATTATTATGGCTTGGTTTAATAAGAAACGATTAAAGACGGTTACATCTTAAGTCTTGCTTTTGCGCTGACGGACAAATCAGCAAAAACCCCTTCTTTTTCTAGAAAAAATCCACTCATGGCTATCATGGCAGCATTATCCGTGCAAAAACTCATCTTGGGTATATGTACATTAAGGCCCTTTTTAACACCTAGCTTTGTAAATTTTTCTCTTAAATGGGTGTTGGCTGAAACTCCACCAGCGATAGCAATATCTTTACATGGGTACATCTCTAAAGCGAGCTTAAATTTAACAAGTAAATAATCTATTAGATGAGACTGATATGAGGCGCAAATATCATTTAGTTCTTGTTTAATAAATAGAGGATTTTTGTTTCTTTCTTTGTTTAGAAAGTAAAGAAATTGAGTTTTTAGTCCACTAAAGCTATAGTCTAGACCAGAAACTTTTGGAAATGTAAAGTGATATTTTTGCACTTTACTGTTCTTGGCATAATGATCAATTAATGGTCCTGCGGGATAACCCAACCCTAGTAATTTCCCTGCCTTATCAAATGCTTCACCAATAGCATCATCTATGGTTTGGCCTATAATTTCCATTTCCAAAGGGCTTTTTACTACTACAATTTGGGTATGACCACCTGAAACAGTCAAGCATAAAAAAGGGAATGACGGTGGAAAATAATCCTCTTCTTTCTCTTGAATAAAGTGTGCATGCACATGTGCTTTCATGTGATGAACTTCCAGTAAAGGAATATTAAGAGACATACTTAATGATTTGGCAAAAGAGGTACCTACTAATAAGGAACCAAGCAGTCCAGGACCTTTCGTAAATGCAACAGAAGTGATGTCATTTAATTCAATATGAGCTTCTTTTATGGCAGTTTCAACCGTTGGGACAATATTTTCTTGATGAGCCCTAGAAGCTAATTCAGGAACTACACCACCGTACTTTTCGTGAACTTTTTGATTTGCAGTGACGTTAGATAATAATATGCCGTTTTTTAGAATAGCTGCTGAAGTGTCGTCACAACTCGATTCAATGCCAAGAATGATACTATCTTTGTTTTTTTTCAATTTAAATGAAAATTAAACTAATAAATACGCTTTATAAAATTACCACAATCATTTTTAATGTGTTGGAAATAGCCGTATTTATTTCAATCGTTCTTTTGTTTTTCCTTAGAATAGGTCTATTTCAAGATTATTTAGGAAAAAAGATTATAAGTTCATTAGGAACAGAGTGGTCCGAGCAAATAAGTGTAAGCCAGTTTTCAATCCATGACTTAAGTCATATTCATGTTTTTGATGTATTGCTAACTGAAAATGATGGTGATACTGCTGCTTATATCTCAGAATTAATGGTAAAATTAGGTGATTTGGATTTTTTTCAAAACCAGTTTGTAATCCAAGAATTAAAATTGGAAAATGCTACGATAAATTTATTTAAAGAAAAGGGAGAGCAGAAATATAACTTTCAATTACTATTTAAAAAGAACCAAAATGAAAACGATATTACATCTAATTACAATGTGTTGATAGAAAATATGGAGTTAATAAATTGTATATTTAATCACCGTATTTTTGGTAATAAAAAAAATATTCAAACATATGATTATCAGTATTTTAAATTATTTAATTTAAATGGATTATTAAATCAAATTTCCATTTCTAATAAAGGGATATTTTCACCTAGTAATAAACTATCTTTTTTACTTGATAAGGCTATTGATGTTAAAGATTTGACTTGTGAATTTAATTTAGATTATAATGATATATCCATAGAAAATATTGAATTAAAAACACAAAAAAGTCACCTTAATTTAACTTCTTTTACATATGATTTAAAGTCTAATGATTCCAGTGATATTGTTTATCTATTGGATTCAGTAGACGGAAATTTAAGTTTATCAGATCTAGTTCATTTCTATCCAGTTCCAATTTTCATGGACAGTGTTATTTTGTTTTCTACTAATATTGAAGGAAATAAAAGTTTATTTTCTTTAAAAGATTTTGTCATTCAAACAGGCACAACAAAACCATTAGTAGGAGATTTTACCTTTGAACGAAATTTGGAAAATTTCCCTTTGTCTACCTTGAATTTAGAACTCAAAGATGGGCTTTTAGATAATATAAATTTAAGTCAAATTCTTGTTAGAAAGGGAACCAATTACACTAAGTTTACTTTACCCTCAAATTTAGATAAGCTTAGTAGGATAGATGTAAATTTAATTTTAAATGGCACATTAAATGAATTGGATAGTAAAGTTTCAATGCTTTCTAATTTAGGTCAAATAAATGGCGTTGTTTCTGTTGATGCTACTAACAAGCTTTATGAAGGAGAATTAATAATAAATGATCTCTCAGGTTACATACTAAATGTAGACGAGGGAATCAATGATTTTGATGGGGAATTGAAATTTAAAGGTAAGGGACTAGATTATAAACAAGTTGACTTACAAGTTGAAGGTTTTGTCAATAATTTCAATTACAACGGATACGAGTTTGAGAATATACAGATAAATGGAATATTTTTTAATGAATCATTTGATGGTTTTTTAGCATTGGAAGATCAACACGTGAACGCTACTTTTAAGGGGTTATTTGATCTTAACCAAAAACCAACAAAGTACAACTTTTCAATAGATGTAAAAAGCCTAAACCCACATGCGTTAAATTGGACAGATCAATATGAAAATTTAACACTTAATTTCAATTCTAAGTGTAGTGGAATTGGTCTTAGTCTAAATGAATTTATGGGAGAAGTTGCTATCGAAGACATCACAGTAACACACCAAAATGAAGCTATAAAACTTAATGATTTATCACTCCTAAGTAAAGGAAAAGGGATAAAAAAAGAAATATACCTAATTTCAGATATGTTAACTGCAGAAGTAAATGGAAATATAAATTTCGATAAGGTTATGGAAGATTTTTCATTTATAACTTCAGTTTATGCTCCAAACCTAATCGACTCTTACAGATCTAATAATTATATGGACGATCGTACATACGACATAACTATCAAATTTAATGATTTCGATAAGTTTTCTTCGATTTTTGTTCCGGACGTTAGTTTTGCTAAAGGTTCTATAATAGAACTAGATTTCAATAGTCAAGACACTGTTTTTTCTCTCTACACCAAATCAGATAAGTTTAGAATTGGTGATAATGTATTTGATGATATCGTAATAAGAGGTGAAAAGAACAACAAGTCAAATTCCTTTGAGTTATTTGCGGAGATTGATAATTATAGTTTGTCAAACCAATTTCAGATAGAAAATATACAAACCGCTTTTGAAATAAATGAAAACAGGTTGTCCACAAATTTACTTTACCAGGGAGAAAATTCCACTAACTTCGGAAAAATTAGATTGCAATCCAGAGTTCATAGTTCAGATCACATCATGACTACTGTAGAAGAGCTAGTTTTAGGAAGTAATGAATATGATATTTGGGAAATAGGAGAGGGTGCTGAAATTAACTTCCAGGAAAACAAGTTAAAATGTAGTCATTTTTCTTTAGTAAATCAACAACAAGAACTAAAACTAAATGGCATTGTAGGTCCCAAAAAAACAGACGAACTAAGCATTTCATTATCGGAGTTTGATCTATCTAATTTTGGTGATTTAACTTATAATGAAGAGTCTGAAGTTCAGTTAAATGGGGTAATAAACCTTGACTTAAGTTTAAAATCGATTTTAAACAACATCGAATTTACTGGCTCTGTAATTGTTAATCAATTAATACTAAATGACATACAAATTGGAGATTTAACATTTAAGTCTGATTGGGAAGGAATGGATAACCGGTTTGTGATTGAAGGCGGATTAAGAAATGAAGATAGAGTGGAAGAAATTAATTTCCAATCTATTAAATATTATCCATTTAATGATGTAAAAAGTCAATTAGAAGGTGCAATTCTTTTTGAAGGTTTTAATGCAGATTTCCTTAACCCTTTTCTTCCTCAACCTTACTTGGGAAATTTAGAAACTAAATTGGATGGGGCTGTATTTCTTTCGGGCTCCATTTTTAACCCATTATTAAATGGAGAATTAAAACTGAATGATTCAAAAATAGATTTGATACAACATCAAACATCCTATCTGGTTGAAGGAACTATTATTGTGTCACCCAATCAAATTAACCTAGAAGACGCAGTTGCAACCGATAAATACAACAAAAAATGCGCCCTAAGTGCTTCCTATGAACATGAAGGCTACAGAAAGTATTCTTACAATATTATTTCTCAATTTAATGAACCATTTCTTGTAATGAATAATAGCTTTGATGATAATCCTTTGTACTATGGTGATGCGTTTGTGACCGGATTCTCCTCTATTTCTTACGATTCTATTAATGATTTATCATTTAATATCCACGTAAAGACTGCAGAAAATTCAGTTTTGACTATTCCTTTATATGGCGATGAAGATGTTGTACTAGAAGATTTTATCACATTTGAAAAAGCAGATCAAAATGTAGACAATAAACAAGAACTAAAACCTAACTCAGATCTTGACTTTAATCTAAATATTGAGGTTGAAGTAACAGATGATGCAGAAATTCAGGTTGTGTTTGATCAAATGGTGGGAGATGTTATGAAATCAAGAGGTAATGGTGATATGAGATTCTTTATAGACGAGACCTTAGATTTCAACTTATTTGGAAATTATCAAATAACAAGTGGGGAATATCTTTTTACACTGAAAGATTTCATCAATAAAAAGTTTAATGTAAAGCCAGGAGGGACAATTACTTGGTTTGGCGACCCTTATAATGCCAAACTGGATTTAAATGCATATTACCCTTTAAAAACTAGCTTATACAATATAATGCCGTCTATCGAGAGAGATAGTTGGACGCATAAAAGCAATGTCCACGTAGACATCCACTTACAAAATGATTTGATGAACCCTGATATAGAATTTGATATTTCTTTACCAAAGGCAGAGGAAACAGCAAAACAAACGGTCAAAAACCTAATTTACAATGAGGAGTCTAAAAATCAGCAAGTTTTTTCTCTTCTCATTTTAAACAAATTTATTCCTGAAAATCAAAATATTATTTCTGAAAATACCAGTAGGACTAATGGGGCTACTACAAGTGAAGTGTTATCTAATCAATTGGGAAATATGATTTCTTCTTTTACTGATGAATTTGAGATTGGATTCAATTATTCTCCTGGAGATTCCATTTCAGATGATGAATTATCCATTGTCATGTCAACACAACAATTTAATGACCGACTCTTAATCAATACCAACTTAGGTGTTGCTCCATCCAATGCGCTAAACAAAGATCCAAATAGTTTTATTGGAGATGTGGATGTAGAATATAAATTATCAAGAGATGGAAACCTTCGCTTGCACGCATTTAATGAATCAAACGAATACGATTTGTCAAATCAAAGTCAATCTAGATATACACAAGGTGTTGGTGCTTATTACAAACAAAGTTTTAATTCCTTTGGAGAATTATTTTGTGAAATGACAAATATATTTAGACGTAAATCCAAGAAATGTAATCAATGCGATGAGCCAAAATCAATAAGAGAATGTCCATAAGGTATTTGGAAATTCACACCATACTTAGCTTATTGTGTTTCATTTCTATTTGACCTTTTTCTAGAAGTTCTTTTATGTTTTTTTTCAGCTGTCCTTTTTCAACGTATTCGAACTCTTTTTGAATAGTTTTTACTTCTTTGTTTTCGAACTTTAATGTCATTAAAATGGCATTTTTAAGTATGTGATTAGGATTATTTTTTTTTGTTACTTTTTTATCACAGTTATCACATTTTAAACATGGTTTAGGGTTGCTTTCACCAAAGTAAGTTAAGAGAATTTGATTTCTACATGTGTGGTTTTCATTTAAATATTGAAGCATATTTTCAGCTAGATACACTTGTCTTTTAAAATTATTTTGAGTGTTTTTGGAAAGAT
>CAZJVX010000080.1:0-7518 GCA_964549345.1 uncultured Flavobacteriales bacterium
CAAAAGTTCGGGATGCTGATCAAGTATGGGTAATAATCTCGCATAATCCATACTTCCATTTTTCATGGATTCAACGAATTCGAAGAGTGAGATGGTTTTGGTCTCTTTGCCTTCCGTGTAGGATAAGTTTCTGCTTTCAACAGCTGCATCAAACAATATTACGGGGTCCTTAGGATATAGGCTTGCAAAATAATCAGGATTCCATTTTTCGTAGAGAGGCCATTTGGAAGCCACATTTTTTAAAACTACAGGTACTGATTTTTTACGATAATTTTTAATAAATTCTTCCACATTTGTTCCGTCAATTACTGGAACAGGAGAGTGATTTCCCCCATCGCTACCAATTCCACTTAATTCACTCGAAATTTTTTCTGATAATTTGTTGCCAAGATCAATTCTTAACTGATTTGCTTTTTTACTGTAAGTAAAATGTTCTGCCATCCATAGTAAATTATATCTGTAACGATTAATGTTCTTAATTTTATTCATAAATTTTAAATTCTATGTTATTAGGTAAGCTTTTTTAGGCCATTCTGGCCATGGTTTTGTTAGGATTTTAGCTAACTCTTTCTTATCAAGTGGTTTGTAGGATGCCTTTGTTTTATGAATGGCGTTACCACTATTTTGAATTTCCATTTTACTACTATTCATCCATTTTAACAAAGCATTGATTACTACCATTTTGTTATTAATTAAATCTTCAAAGAGAACTACCTTGAATGGTAGTGTTTTTTTCTTTACAAGAGTTTGTTGAAGATTTAATCTGAAATCTTCTAAAATCTTATAAATTGCTTTTTTCTCATTACTCGATATCGGCACATCAGTAGCAATGTTAAATAAGAGTTTTTGCAAAGCTTCAGTTGATGGAAAAATATTACATGGATCGCGTTCAATAACTATTAGTTTGGCATCTGGGAAGGATGTAGACAAGGACTCTATCCTCGCTGCCATTGAAGGGTTCTTAGAAAGAAATTGCTTACTAGAACCCTTACCTAGAGCATAAAGATGTCTTTGAACCATACGATAATATATTTTTATTATTCTATATTTTCTCTTTTCAGAAATATCACCCATATCAAAGCGAAACAAATTTCTCATCACATACGATTCAGGATAAAAGAAGCTGATATAAACCGAAGCTAATGACCACATCATTATCATTTCATCTTCTTCCTTTTTAAAGAAACTTATCCTGTGAATGTTATTTAACTTTCTAAATATTATTTGATCAACTATTTCAACTCTTTTTTTAAAAGTTAAGGGAGTGATAGACCATAATATTCGATACATTTTTTTTTGAGTTATTGATGGTGCAAATATTATCTCCCATAAGCTCATCGCGGTAAAGAGAGACCTATTGCTAGATAAACTGTGAAATAAGTTAGTAGTACCTGTTCTTGGTAAAGACGTAATAAAAACGGGGTTTTTAATTTCTTGTTTTTTAAAACTTGGAAATAAAACCCAGTCTAAGGCAAGAGCTATGTTATTTGTGATAAGCAGGAATACAAATAATGGTAAAAGCCATATAACTTGGACTACTCTGTGCAACCTAATAGCACGCATACTTCCTTTTTTAATGGAAAAGAGTTCTGTTAATAAACTAATCATGAATATAAAGTAAAGATCCTATTGAAAACCCTGCGGAAGTACCACATATAAAAAGTGTTTCTCCTTTTTTTAGTTTTTCTTCACTCATCAGTTTATGAATTCCCATTGGGATAGAAGCTGAAATACAATTACCTGTTTCTCGTAAAATATTTACTACCTGACCTGCATTTACTTTTGCAATTTTTGGAATCATATTCAGACCTGTTTTAGAAGCTTGGTGAGGGACTGTCCAATTTACCTCTGGCCATGAAGTTCCAGTATCTTTGAAAAAATCGTGAATAAATTCTGGAAGATATTTTAAGGTTAACCTTAGCAAATTTCGGCTATCCATTTGGAAGTGATGAATTTTAGGGTCGTATTTATAATCTTTTACCCATTTTCTTATATGTCCTCCTTGAATTTCTGCTGCACGAATTCCTTCCACATACATTTGATGTTTAAAATTTATAATCCCAGATTTTTTATCATTAGATTTTTCTAATATTACCGCGGCCGCACCATCTCCAAATAATGTTAGTGTCTCCCAGTTTTCAGGTCCAATCCCAACGCTGGCAACCTCTGAAGCAACAATAAGAACATATTTAGTCTCTTCAAACTGTAATTTATCCGCAGCTAATTTGAACGCATTAACAAAACTTAAACAGGTAGTATTGACATGAAATGATTCACAATGTGCTTTATCTCCACCATTCATTTTTTCTAGTGTCATTGCTACTTGTGATGGAATGATTTGATCTGTGCTAGCTCCTGCAGTGATAAATGTATCAATGTCACTCAGGGATAGTCCTGCCTGTTCCAAAGCGGAATGTGCTGCTCGTGATCCCATTATCCCTACATCTTCATTAGAAATGTGGTGACGCTTAACCACTCCACTGTATTTTTCACTCCAACCAATGGGTAATCCATGCTTTTTTTCAATTTCTTTTGAATCAACTGGTTTTGGCAGATAAATTCCAGTACTTCTAATTCTACAGGGTCTAATTATATTTGGCATGGATTCTTCTAAATTTAGAGCCTTTTTCATGGCGTATATTTATGATTTTATTTATTTTAATTTCATTAACTCCTTGCTTGCCTAGTGCCTTAAGTACAGACACTTTAGCCTTATCCCAATGTTTTGTTGGGTTTACAAACAAATTGAGTTTTTGATCAGAAACACGGATTAGTTGGTAATTATCAATTTCTGAATTTGCGCCTGTAATTGCTCGCCTAATAAAGTCTGGAAAAATAACCTTGTCCTTAAATTTCAACAAATCATCCATTCTTCCTTCGATGGCTGATACAGCTAGCATTTTAGACCCACAAGAACAATCTGTAGTGTGTAAAATATCGTTCATTTTATACCTAATTATTGGCTGTGAATTACGTCTTAAATCAGTAATAATTGGAACAAATCGCTTTTCATCTATCCATTGTTTTTCAATGATTAATCCATCTTCGTTAAGATGAATATTTCCTTTTTTGCAACTCTGACCGAACATTCCTTCGGAACATTGATAAACTTGTTGTACATGAACTTGGAAAACTCCTTCAATAGTTTCTTGGTCTTTTGGTGATAATACTTCCGCAACTGATATGATTTGGTCAGGGCAAAGCTTAATGATCTTTTTCTTTTGGGCTTTTGCTAATAAAATAAGTAAACTGGGTTGCCCAACAATAATATTTGGTTGCAGTTTGTGGATTCTAGATAAGTGTTCATCGATTGGGTCAAGTAGATCAAAAAAATTAAAAGCAAGTAATTTAGACTGTACAGAGGTATATAGATTACTATTGGCTCGTAGAAAAAATGCTATTTTTCTTTTTCTAAATTTCCATCCAATTATTCGTTGTAAAATCAAAGCAACCCACATTGCTCTTTCTTTGCTAGAAACAAGAAATAACCCTTTATTTCCCGAAGTGCCCGTAGATAGCCCAACGGTAAATCCGTTTAATGTTGGTGAAAAGTCTCTGCTGTTTTCAGATCGTGTAGCTATATCAATGGCTTGTTTAAGATCAATACCTTTCGTATTTATTTCATTAAAATTTTCCATAAATTCCTTTTTTTCCAGTACGGGGAATTCAGTTAATTCTTTTTTAAGATAGGATTGGTAGAAAGGTGAAATAGGTAAAACTGTACTTTGAAATTTTCTCCACATTCTTTGTTGATATTTCTTAGGGTTTCTTTCAAACGCTTTGCGTTGAAAATGTAGTTTCAAAATACTTTTTAATACTTCCAACTTAAAATTAAAATTCATCATAGTATTTTTTGTGAATGAATTATCTCCATTGTTTTGGGGCAATGGGTAGCTAATAGAGGTATCGTTGGATGTGTTTTGTGAAATTTCCTTAATTTATCAAGTGTGGTATGGTAAGCTTTCCAATCATCAAAAAATAACCTTACAATAGGGTCTGGTCCCATTTTGTGAGTTATAGCTCGCATATCCCAAAATGCATCTGCTACTAAAAAAACAGGTCTGTTTTTTGTTTGAACTAAAGCCCCATATTGACCTGATGCATGTCCAGGAAGAGGATACAATACAATACTATGATCCCCGAATAAATCATAGCCTTTTCCTAAAATTTCATCTATCTTGGAATTACATGATTCAAAAGTTTTGCAATTCTTAATCCAATTTTCTGGAAACAATTCATGAAGTAGTCCTTTTGCAAACCCTCTCCACTTGGGAGTTTTTTGGAAATGGTCTAGGCACTTTTCAGATGTCCAACAAGTGGCATTTGGAAAATCTTTCAGTCCCCCCACATGATCAGCATGTAAATGTGATAAAATCACATGATTTACCTCATTAGGATTTATTTGCATTTTAGCTTCTTGATTACTGTCTATTTCTACTTTAGTTATCATAGCATAAATAGAATTTGGAAAATATTTGGTAGCGGTATGAAACCTCTGTGTATATCCAGTGTCAAATAATACAGTTCCTTTCGATGGATGCTTGATTATAGCCCAAGTTGCCTCAAAACGTATTTTTCTTTTTTTTTCACCTTTGATAACATGATGCGCATAAGCGAAACAGTGGCCTGCAGTACGAACAGAAATGGAAACATAATTATTCATAATTCTTCAGACTTATACCATTCTACAAATTCATCAAGTGCCTCTTGAACAGATTGTTTAGGCTCATAGCCAAGTAATTTTTTAGCCTTATTAATATCCATTCCAAATGACATAGTGAGTGTTCCTACACCATAAATTGTTAACGCAGGCTCTTTATAACCGTTTAAAAATTTTGCATGTAGTTCCATTAATTTTGCTAATAAAAGTACTAGCCTAAGAGATATTTTTTTGGTTGGAGGAGCGAGTTTTAGTTCCAAAAATAAATTGTCTAGAATGGGCCATAATAGTTCTGGTTTCCCGTTGGATATATTGTAAATTTGGTTAACTGCTTTTTTTTCTGCGTTTAGAGCTAAAATAATGGCATCAACTACATTAGATACTGGAGTTATATCTACACGGTTAGTTTCGTCTCCCATACGCATTAGACGCCCTTCACTGTGCGCACGAAGAATTCGTGGTATAATTACCTTATCACCACGACCAATTAATGCTCTTGGTCTAAGAATTACATATGGAATTCCAGATGACTGAACTAGTTTTTCTGCTTCTCTCTTTGAGTAAGAATAAATATTTATAGGTTTTGGAAGTGTATCACTTTCTTTTAAATCAAGTTGATGTTTGAATCTAAAATAAACACTAGGTGAGCTAATGAAAATGAACTTTTTTACTTTTTTAGTTTTGGCAGCTTCAAGTAAATTTTTTGTCACTTCTATGTTACTTCGGTAAAAGTCTTTTGGATTCCCCATCTGTGCGCTTAATGCAGCTGTATGAATTATGGCATCTAAACCGTCAGTTATGCTATCGATAAATTGGGTGTCTTTAAGATCTCCTAGAATGTATTTCAAATTTGATTTTTTTGAGATTTTCTTCGTTTTTAC
Organism: uncultured Flavobacteriales bacterium; assembly: GCA_964549345.1. Taxonomy (GTDB): domain Bacteria; phylum Bacteroidota; class Bacteroidia; order Flavobacteriales_D; family Parvicellaceae. The sequence goes on from CAZJVX010000080.1 coordinate 5,542, forward strand.
AGTCCTTCCTGTAGCAACAATCTCCAATCCTTTAATATTAGATATTTTTTCTATTAACCTGGTTCCCAAAAAACCAGTTGCTCCAGTAACAAGAACTTTTTTCATTACACTAATGGTCTATGTTTGATATTTAATCCGTTATTATAAAGTAATTTAAAATGAGAGTACATAGCTGGTAAAATGTATTTTCTTGACTGATATTTTACATCATATTTTTTCGCAACTTTTTTTAAAATTTTGGTGAGTTCTGGATAGTGAATATGACAAATGTGTTGAAATAAGTGATGTATTACATGGTGATTAAATCCACCAAAAAGATGAGTTATAATTCCACTTTCAGTAGCATAGTCACTAGTGGTTAACACTTGATGTTTAGACCATGAATAGGGCATTATTCCATTTTCATCAGGATCAGGAAAATTGGAATCCTCTAGCATATGGGTAGTAAGTAAAATCACAACTATAGTTAAACTAGAACAAACCATTAATAAAAAAAATGCAGTTATAAAAACTACAATAGCTTGCTTTGTAAACCAGCAAGGGATAATAACCATGTAGAAAATATATAATACCTTAAAAGCAAACATTTTTAGTACTTCAAAGACTGGATATGGCCGGTTATAAAACCCACCAATTCTCGTATAGAAAATATCTTTAAAGTCGCGATAAAAAACCCATCTTGGAATAAAAATGGCATATATAAAAGGCATATATATCCATTGGAATCTGTGAAAGCTTCTAGTTTTGTCTTGAGGAAATATTTTAACCACAGCAGATTGCTGAATATCAGGATCATATTCCATAATATTAGAAAATACATGGTGACCTGAAACATGTCTGTTTTTCCAGTTGAAAGAGCTTAATCCTAAAAGATCAAATATGTACATAAACCATTGATTGTACTTTTTATTTTTGAAAAGTGAATTATGAGCAGCATCATGACCCACATTTACACCTAAAAAAACACCCCAAATCCCTAAAAAGGAGTAACATAAAAAAATGTGTATTGGTTTAACCGGAAAAATAAATGGAATCGAAAAAACAAATATATATACAATTAAAAGCCCTGCTATTTTTAGATACATACTCGTATTTCCATATATACTTTTTCCATTGTTTTTAAAATAGGCATTAACTTCTTCTCTTAATTCAGTGAAAAACCCATCATTTTCGGGTGGGAATGTGATCTTTGTAAATTCTTTTGTCATTTAAATATTATTTTGTATTCATATATTCAAAAATTCTTGCGAAGTCGGTACGATGCTTAGTGGCTGTCCATATTGGTGGATTAGTAGATAATAAAGTCATTAAAGTCCCTACAAGGCTTGCTCTAACGCTGTTAACCGCATTAAACCACCTAAACCCAACTCCAATGGAGTGGTCCAAGTTTTTGACTTGATGCCACCAAAGTGGAGGATTATAAAGAATATCCCCCGGCTTCAAAACACATTCAAAAGTAGTTAGAAATCTTGCAGCGGGAAATTTTTTAAAATCAGGTTTTTCTGGGTTAAAATTGCTATAAAAATAGGGTGATTTTGTAATAGGAGGATTTAAGAAAAAGTCATTTTTTGGAGGATATAAATACCAATGTTTTTTACCAAACACCTGAGTAAAGAGATTATTTTCTGTTGCACAATGTAAAGAGGTTTTAGACCCTTTACCACCAATAAATACTTGAAAGGTCTTCCCAGAAGAAATTTTATTTCTCATGTTGTATAGCCACTTCCAATCAAAATCATCAATTAGTTCAGGATGATCGTAAAGTATTCTGTTGAACCGACTATATTTATTGGTGTCTCCTAACTTTATGGATTCTATAACAGCCTTAAGAGTTGTTTTTTCTACACTGTAGTCAATAGAGTCATTTTCAGAATTTAGAGGGTCGAAAATAGCGACTTCATCTTTGGAGTAATTTTCAGAAAGCCAATCTAATGACCATTGTTTGACGCATTTCCAGTTTTTGGCCTTCCCTTCCAT
>CAZJVX010000081.1:0-7511 GCA_964549345.1 uncultured Flavobacteriales bacterium
GACTGAGCCAAGATAATGTGCTTGGAACTTTCATGTCATTACAAGGTATATCAGGTCAAAATGTGAAAATTTTAGTTGATGGGATACCTATTGTAGGCAGATTAAATGGAAGTATTGATGTTTCACAAATTAATCTCAATGATATAGAAAGAATTGAAATTGTAGAAGGACCACTCTCTGTAAATTATGGTACTGATGCACTTGCTGGCACTATAAATTTAATTACAAAAAAGAAAAGTAATAATGGACATTCTTCCAATATAAATACCTATTTTGAATCTGCTGGTCAATACAATTTAGATGGAAATTTTAACTTTAAAAAAAATAATAATCTATTTAAATTTTCGGCAGGTAGAAACCTATTTGACGGTTGGAGTACTCATGATCCATTTTTTCAGTTTCCTAAGCCAAGGCCTGCAGATTCCTTAAGGGCAAAATCGTGGAATCCTAAAGAACAATTCTTTGGAAGTTTAAATCATATTCACAACAAAGCAAACCTAAAAATAAGGTCTTACTTCAATTATTTTGATGAACAAATCATAAATAGAGGAATGCCAAGAAACCCTTATTTCGAAACCGCATTCGATGATTATTACAACACGTGGAGGAAAGATATTGGTATAGATATAACTAACAAATTAAGTAATGGAGGTAGATTAAAATTTCTTGCTGGATACAACCACTACAAGAGAATAAAACTTAAATATTTAAAAAACTTAACTAATCTTGAACAACAACTAACCCAAACTCCTGGTGACCAAGACACAACCATCTTTGATAAGTTTATTAGTAGAGGTTCTTACAGTAAAGTAAGTGGTGAATTTAATTATCAGCTTGGATATGAAGTTGATGTAGAAAGTTCTCTTGGCAAAAGGATTGAAGGAGAGACTAGAGAACAATCCAATTTTGCATTCTTTGGAAGTGCCAAGTGGAAAGCCAGCAAAAAATTAATTATTCAACCCGCTATAAGACTAGCTTACAATTCAAGCTATCAGGCTCCTCCAGTTCCATCACTTAATATCAAATACGCTAAAAACAATCTACAATTGAGAGGTTCTTACGCTAAAGGATTTAGAGCTCCAAGCTTAAAAGAACTTTATTTCTATTTTGTAGACATAAATCATAACATAGTTGGAAATTCTAACCTTAGAGAGGAAAGCTCAAATAATTTTACAGGTGATATAAGCTGGAAAAAATCATATGATAAGTGCATATTAAATTTAGATGGTGGTATATTTTATAATGATATCAAAAATCTCATAACACTTGCAATTACTGACTCAATAGCACAACAATTTAGTTATGTAAATATTGGTAATTATAAGACTACAGGAATTAAAATTAATTCTGAGCTACAATTTAATAATTTAGATATCAATTTAGGTGCAGCTCACATTGGAAGATACAACAATTTACATGGAGAACATACAAACAATGTGAGCATTAATGGTACTACTATATTTGAATTTGATCTTGAACCAAAGTTTATTTTTAGTCCTGAAATAAGATCTAATATCGTTTACAATTGGTCTAAATATGACCTGCGTTTATCAGCTTTTTATAAATACAATGGACCAATTATAAGATTTAATCTAATTAATGAAGATGAAATTGTAGAATCTAAAATGAGTAGCTTCAGTACGTTAGATGCAAACATTACTAAATTATTTGATTTCCAAAAAGACCATAAATTATTTGTGGAGTGGTCTTTTGGGCTTAAAAATATTTTGGATATTCAAACAGTATCAACCACAGGAATTTCTGGAGGTGTTCATTCAGGATCAACTAGCTCCCTTCCTGTTGGCTGGGGTAGAACTATATTTTCGTCCTTAAAATTTAGATTCAATTGAAAAAATATTTAATCATTCATATTTTATTTGCTTTTAGTGCAATTAGTTGTATAAAAGAGGAACTACCTGTCCCAGCCCACATCTCAGGTGAATTACAATTAGGGCAAGTTGAAATGGGTGCCAATTATCATAATCAAGTTTTTTTCTCATTAACTAACGAACAAATATCATCCCAAAATGAAGAAACGAACTGGGATATAGCTTTTGGATGTCATGAACAAAGTAATTTTTTATTCCTTAACTCTTCTCTCGTTAGTTCCGCTCACAACACAATGACAACTACGTTTGAAACTGTTACTTCCTTATCTGGAAATGAAAACTGGAAATATGACGCCCCAAATGGTAACACCGATAGTTTAGCCCTATCAAAATTTGACAGTGGTTTTGTTTATATCATAAATAGAGGACAAAGTGTTCAGCAAGGTGGTATACAACTTGGTTACAAAAAAATAAAAGTAGAACTTGTTGACAACAAATATCATATTAGACATGCAGAACTTGACGGAACGTTGGATACCACACTCATCATTGAAAAAGATACATTAAAAAATGTAATCGCATTTTCATTTAATACTAATCAAACCGTAAATATATTTCCAAACAAGTCCGATTATGATCTAATATTTACTGCATATACTCATGTTTTTTGGGATTTTAGTCCACCATTACCATACCGAGTTTCTGGAGTTTTATTGAATAAAAATGAAACTAGTGTTTTCGTTGACACCCTACACGATTTCTACGACATTGACCATAACACTTTTCAACAGAGTAATTTCAGCTATAATTTAGATGAAATTGGTTATGATTGGAAAACATATGATTTCAACAATAGTACCTTCACTGTAAGAGATAACATAAATTATATAATTAAAAGTCAAACAGGGCAATATTATAAACTAAGGTTTTTAGATTTTTACAGTGTCCAAGGAGAAAAAGGAACACCAATATTTGAATACCAAAAACTTTAAAATGAAAAGGTTAAGTTTAAATCGATCAATAACATTAATTATTCTACTTTTAGTATACGCCAATTACTACTCTCAGAATAATATATTATTAGAAAGATCTTTTTGGAAAGATAAACCCGATATCAATACCATTGATTCATGTATAAGAGCCGGTAACGATCCAACTGAACTTAATCAATTTGCATTTGATGCAACATCATGGGCTATCATTGAAGATAATCCATTTGAAACCATTAAATACTTAACATCGATAGATGGTAACGGAGTGAATAAAATGACTCATGATGCAAGAACCTATATTTTCTGGGCAATGTATAGAGATAATTTACCATTAATGAACTATTTATATGACAAAGGTGCTAAAATTGATATCATTGACAGTCACGGATACTCATTGATAAATTTTGGAGCGGTTACTGGACAAACTAATACAGCACTTTATGATTTTTGTATTGAAAGAGGAGCTGTTTTAAAAGATCAAAAAAATAATGATGGTGCAAACCCATTACTTCTAGTATCACCTTTCATGAAAGACAAAACCTTGATAAACTACTTTACATCGAAAGGCATTAATATTCATGAAAAAGATGATAACGGAGATGGAATTTTCAATTATACTTCAAAAAGAGGTAATAAAAAGATGTTACTGAATTTAATTGATTTAGGTGTTGATTACGTCAAAAACGAAAAATCAAATAGTAATGCAATGCTATTTGCAACATATGGAACAAGAGGATATCAAAATCCTTTAGAAACATATATATTTCTAGACTCCATAGGAATTGATCCGTTGGTGGTCACCAAAAAAGGTGAAACACCTCTTCACAACTTAGCTTATAAGTCAAAGGACAAAGAAATTATAAATTTTTTCATAGAAAAGAACGCGAACTTTAATCAAATTAATAATGAAGGAGATAACCCTTTTATGAAAGCGTGTACGAGAAATAATTTAGAAATTATCAACCTTTTTTTAAAAGAGACAGATAATATTAACCTAAAAAACAATAAAGGTAAATCTGCGCTTTCAAATGCTGTTAGTAGGAATTCATATGAAATAGTTGATTTTCTTTTAAAAAATGGATGTGACCCTAGTGTTGTAGATAATCTTGGAAATAATTTAATTTTTCTGTTAGTAAAAAGTTTTAAATCTGGCTCATACTTAGAATTCGAGAAAAAACTAGCTATGCTTTTAGCTAAAAATGTAAATCACTCCAACTGTAATTTAAATGGAGAAACCGTTCTTCACCTAGCTATTGAAAAAAACAATATCATGCTTCTTGAAAAACTGTTGAATTTAGGTCTTGATATAAATAGTAAAGACAATAATGGTATTACGCCACTTCATCTCGCAGTAATGAAAGCCGAAAACATGAGCGTGATAGAATTTTTGATAAAAAATGGTGCAGATAAAAATTTAAAAACTCTGTTTGGTGAAACAGCATTCGACCTTGCATTAGAAAATGAGATTCTTAATAATTTAAATGTTAACATTAAAATCTTAAAATGAGAACTAGTTATTTAATTCCAATATGTACGTTGATCTTTCTTATGGTATTACTACCGTCTTCTAAAAAATCAGATAATGAAAAAAATGAAAAGATTAAATGTATGATACAAATGAAAAATTATTCGGGAGAAGGTGCATATATTATTATATCATTAGTCGGTAAAAACAATAATTACTTGGAGACACTTTACGTCCACGGAGATGATCCTGAGTGGTATCATGAAATAACATCTTGGTGGAAATTTTACGGAAAAAAAAGAAATAATATTGATGCTATTTCTGGAGAAACATTAGCTGGTGGAGAAAGAGGAGTAAACATACTATCAATCGATGAATCTAAAATCACAGATGGATGTAAATTAAGATTTGAAACCGCTGTGGAAGATAAAAACTACTTTGAAAAAGATATTGAAATCAATTTATCCGAAATTAGCTATGAAAAAAAATACATAGGAAGCGGATTTCTAAGGTATGTTCGACTAATTAAAGATTAATATGATATTATCTGTTTGGAGATATTGTCATTTATCCCTAGCCCTAATTTCTTCAGTGTTTTTGATCACACTTTCTGTAACTGGAATAATTCTTTCATTTTACCCTATCAACGATAAGCTAAGTAAGCTTCAAACTCACGGGTTAGATAAAATATCTGTTGCATCATTTATAAAAAAGTTAGAATCTCATAATAACGAAATCTTTGAAATTAATGTTTTGAAAAATGGATTTCTCACCGTTAATGCAATGGACTCCAAGGGAAAAACATCAAAATTTTATGCCAATCCGGTTAACGGACAGAATCTGGGGAGCATTAAAAAAGAATCATCCTTGCTAACCTTGTCCAGAAATATTCATAGATCACTTCTATTAAAAAAAAATGGAAGAATTATTATTGGAGTAGTATCTTTTCTTCTTTTTCTAATTGCAATTTCTGGAAGCTTTCTAGTCATCAAAAAGCAGTTATCTATAAAAAAATTCTATTCTAAGGTTATTTATGATGACTTCAACAAGTTTTGGCACCTCTTAAGTGGTAGAACATTTGTTTTCTTTATTATAATCATTTCTCTTTCTGGGACTGTAATGTCACTTGACAGATTTGAAATAATAAAAAACGATAATAGTTTATTTCACAGTATTGATTACAATGAAATTAATAATGAAAATACTATACCCTGTTATGAATTTAAAATATTTAAAAAATTAATGCTCTCTCAAATAGAGAAGATTGAATTTCCTTTTAGCTCATTTAAAGAAGATCATTTTACTGTAAAACTAAAATCAAAAGAGATCATTATTAACCAATTTAATGGTTCTGTACTAAGTAGCATAGACTTTGGTTTTACTCAAAAAATATTAAACATTAATTATAATTTACACACAGGAAATGGAAGCATAATCTGGTCAATTGTACTCGGCATTTCATGTGTAGCTATATTATTTTTTATTTATTCTGGAATTAGAATTACGATTAGCAGAAAAAAACACATTAAAAGAAATAAGCACAATAGCGATGAAAGTAACTACGTCATATTAGTTGGGTCTGAAAATGGCAATACAAATAAATTTGCTAAGCATATATATGATACAATTGAAAGAAATAATAAAAAAGTATTTATTGATCAACTTAATAATTACAAGCCAACAGAAAATTTGAAACAACTAATTATTGTTACTTCAACTTATGGGTTGGGCCAACCCCCATCAAATGCTAAAAAATTCATAAAAAAATATAAGAAATCTCCTTTAAAATTACCTTTTGAGTATTGTGTAGTTGGATTTGGATCAAGAAGCTATCCTGATTTTTGTCAGTATGCATTGGATGTTGAAAAACTATTTGGGAATTATGATATAGGGAAAAATATTATACCAACGCATTTAATCAATAATCAATCCAAAACCGAATATAGAGAATGGTATAACGAATGGTCAGTTTACAATAATTTTAGCACCATTGAAACTGAAACAGATGAAATGCACGATTTTCAAATATTAAAAAAGACTCCATCAAAAAAGGATCCTAATTTAAACTTCAAAATAGAATTAAAACCAATTCAAAAACTTACCTATAATTCAGGAGATATTATTGCTATTAAGCCACCAGAATCAGATGAAGAACGTTATTATTCTATAGGAAAAATTTCAGAAAATAAGATTTTATTAAGCCTTAAAAAACACCAACAGGGACTATGCTCAAGTTATTTAGACAAGCTTAAGGCCAAAGAAAAATTCAGTGCAAGGATTATTAAAAATACAAGTTTCAACTTACCAGAGAAATATAAAAACATCCTCTTAATATCAAACGGCACTGGAATTGCCCCTCTTTTGGGAATGGCATATGAGAATAATGAAAGAAAAAACATACAAATGTATTGGGGTGTAAAACATAGCGACACCCTAAAACTTTATAGAAATTGTATAAATGAGCTAATAGATGACGATAAACTAGCTGAGTTCAATGAAGTATATTCTGAATCAAAAAAACATAAAAAAATGTACGTTCAGGACTTAATGGAGGTTAATAAAAATAAAATTAAAAATCAAATAAACGATGAAAGTTATTTTATGATTTGTGGCTCAAAAGAAATGGGTAATGATGTACTAAAAAAACTAAGTGAAATTCTAGGCCAATCTCAATTTGAACAGCTTTTAGAAAATGAACAAATTTTAATTGACACCTATTAACTATTCCTTTACGTATTTAAGAATTGATTTTTTGATTTTTTTAGGTGAAGTTTTGGTATCCATATTAAACAAAACACTATACAATCTCTTTCCCTCAACTTTTTCGTGCAGTTGTAAATCTGAATTTAGTGTATAAACGTCATCCCAAACATCTCTTACATTTCTCCAGAAGTCCTTATTTTCATTCCACCATTCTACTGCTGATTGACATTTAGAATCATCGACCCTATTATAACTATTAATACCCTTTTCTTCGGCTAATATTAAATCTTTAATGTCTTCTTCTCTAACTACTTTTTTATTATCCTGGTCGTGTACCCAACCCTTTTCTAATATTTCGTGTCTGTTGGTTCTTACACTAACATTGTAATCACTTCTTTTAGTGTGTTCTCTTCTAGGAAGCGGGGCATCAGTGGTGTTTTCCCAAAAATGCTTGCCATCTATATGCACCCAACTAGCAGAACCTTCATATCTTGGGCTATCATCAACCTGATATACCTTTTG
>CAZJVX010000082.1:0-7491 GCA_964549345.1 uncultured Flavobacteriales bacterium
TTAATGTTTTATTTGATAATTCACTAATTAAAGTGGATGGGTTGGTGCTTAACACCCCTTCTTCTGCAACCACTGACCAACCAGCACCTGGATCCCAATTATACACTTCTCCATTAGCGTCTGTAATTTGGATGCCAAATCCACCATTTGGACCAGTTCCAACTCCATATTGTTGGCCATCGCCATAAGAGTCCGTTAACCTTACAGAGTAACATTCATTTGGAGATAAAACATGAGTTGAGGTCATCGTAGTATTTGCATCAGGACCTCCACCTCCCCACTGGTCGGCTGTTCCTGGTGTGTATGGGCCACCAGAAGCCACTACAACCAATGAACTATTTAAGATTTCCCAGGAAGTTTCACCAGGATAATTATCCGTGAAGAAATTAACTGTTACATCTGTTAGAGATGGGTTTGCAGTGGTTGCTGTTAACGTTGCATTGGTCATTGTCATGTTAGCAGGTGTATTACCGTTGACATTGTCTAGAGTAGCTGTATAAGCAGACGATGTATTCATAGGCATGCTATTAAAAGAAACAGTTCCTGTTGAAAACTGTGAAATGTTACCAGAGAAATTTGCTGTTCCAATAGCTGTTCCATTTTCATTTAAAGTTACAGTAGCAGATGTGATGTTGTTTGTACCATAATTAGAAATGCTAAATTCAGGTGTACCATTAGAAGTACATAATGCTAACTCTGTGTCATTGATTTTTGCGTGGTCAGTAGCGCCCTGAATTGTGTCTGAGCAATTTGAACTAACACTAGATACCATCTGAGCTACACTAGATGGACCTTCTTCATAAACTAATCCATTCGGACAAACTCGGAACACTGTGGGATAAAAGGCAATTTGATAAGCACTTGCAATAGATGCATCATCAATTACTGGATAGGGTGTACCAGTAATCCAATCACCTAAGGTGTTATTTCCTGTACCATTTAAGTCAGCGGTGTTCGTAGACCCATCTCCTTCCACAAAAAATACCATAATCTCGTTAGAGCCATTTGGTCCATATGCGTTGTAGACATCGGCAAGCGTGTGGGATTGGTGATAATTCCAACATGGACCACACCATGTGGCAGAAATGTCAATTATTACGGTTTTACCTTGATTAATGTAATCACTTAAAGTATGTGTGTTGCCAAATTGATCTGTTGCAGTAAAGTTAGGAGCTACACTTCCATCAGTAATTTGTGATGATAAACTCCCAACTATAAACAGGTTCAAAATGAAAATATTTAGTATTCTTTGTTTCATATTATTATATTTATGTAGTAAATAAAGTGTCTCAAATTTAATCTAAATTGTCAATTTTAAAGATTTTGTAATAAATTTTTAGGAGCAACTAGCAAATTATTACTTTATATTTACACAAAATTTACTCATGAAAAATTTCATTTTAACATCCATTTTTAGTGTTTTATTGTTTAATTATTCAAATGCTCAAATATCAATTTATTGGGACGAAGATCCCGGTAATACATACAATAGCTCCACTATTAATATTCTAAAAGATGTTGGATCATTTGATGTGTACATGCATTGTGAAAATACAGGGACGACCAATCAAGAAATAAAATTCAGGAGAATTGTTTTGAATTCGTCTATTACGTTTTCAGATCAATTTTGTGATAATAATTTGTGTTATCCATGTTTCGGAAATGATTGGACTTCTCCTGCTTCAACAATGCTTATGCCAGCAGATTCATCGGTGATGAAACCTACCATTAGCTTTTTAAATGGCGCAGGAACAGCTGAAATCAGGTATTACGTATTAGATGTAAACGATCAACCCATTGACTCAGTAGACGTAAATATTACTTGTACAGTTGGAATGGAAGATACCTATAAAAATATTACACGCATTTATCCAAATCCCTCAGCAGTAACCTTAAATGTAGAGAATGTATTTGGATCCAAATTGGAATTAAATATGTTGAATAAAAATGGAGAATCCGTTGATTTCAAAATTATTCCAAACGGAAAAAGTACATTTGATGTAAGCCATTTGTCTAGTGGTAACTATCTAATAAATATTATTTCCGACGGTGAATTAATAGAAACAAAAAAAATTATAGTATTACATTAATTCATCCTTCAGTTTATTTAGCCCATCTGATGCATTCATTTTAAGATGTATATGAGAATCTAATTTTGGAATCGTATTGGGATCAACAATGTAAACAATGCACTCCTCCTTGGTGTAATGAATAAGGGTTGCTGCAGGATATACCTGTAATGATGTCCCGATTATAATTAGAATATCTGCATTTTTAACTATTTCTGCCCCTTTTAACAAGTTTGGTACGTCTTCCCCAAACCATACTACATCTGGTCTTAGCTGATGGCCTTCAGGGCAATAATCTCCAATGCTGGGATATCTATTATCCTTAATTGGATAGGTAAACCCTGTACCACAACTACGTACTTTCATAATTTCTCCGTGCAGATGTAATACATTAGTGCTACCTGCTCTCTCATGAAGATTATCAATGTTCTGTGTGACTATCTGAACATTATATTTTTCTTCAAATTCAAATATGATTTTATGAGCTAAATTAGGGTTTGCTTTTACACAATTTTCCATTCTCATTCTGTAGAACTGAAGTACTTTTTCTTTGTCTTTATGCCATGCTTCTAGTGTTGCCACCTCTTCAATGGGATATTTATCCCATAAGCCATTTCCATCTCTAAAGGTGGATAATCCACTTTCAGCACTCATTCCTGCCCCGGAAAAAACAACAATATTTTCCATACATTAAAGATACACATAATGTAAATATTGGGTGCATTCCCTAACAATTTAGTATCAGTTCATTAACTTAGCTAATCAATTCAGATTTATGTCCAAAAATATCTTCAAAAAAGAAGCGTTAGACTATCACAGTTCAGGGAGGAAAGGTAAGATTGAGGTAATCCCCTCCAAACCATATAATTCACAAAGAGATCTTTCTTTAGCCTATTCACCGGGGGTTGCTGAACCTTGTATAGCAATTGATCAGTCTGTTGACGATGTGTATAAATATACCAGTAAAGGGAATTTAGTTGCCGTAATTTCAAATGGAACAGCGGTGTTAGGATTAGGTGATATTGGTCCCGAAGCATCAAAGCCCGTAATGGAAGGTAAGGGTCTACTTTTTAAAATTTTTGCCGACATTGATGTCTTTGATATTGAAATAAATGAAACCGATATAGATCGATTTGTAGATACGGTAAAAGCGATATCCCCCACTTTTGGAGGTATAAACTTGGAAGATATTAAAGCACCTGAAGCATTTGAAATTGAGGAAAGACTAAAAAAGGAGTTGTCCATACCTATAATGCATGATGACCAACACGGTACAGCCATCATTTCATCTGCTGCATTGCTAAATGCATTGGAAATTTCTGAAAAAAAGATAGGTGAAATTAAATTAGTGGTGAGTGGAGCAGGAGCATCAGCTCAGTCCTGTATGAAACTATATATTTCACTTGGTGTAAAAAAGGAAAATATATATGTATTTGATTCCAAAGGTTTAATTCATGAAAGTAGACAAGATTTAGATGAGAATAAAAAATATTTTGTTCAGAACTCATCTAATTTTACCCTTGAAGAAGCTATGGTAGATGCTGATGTATTTTTGGGACTTTCAAAGGGTGGAATTCTAAATAAAAAAATGATAAAAAGTATGGCTAAAGAGCCTATTGTTTTTGCCTTGGCTAATCCGGAACCTGAAATACCATATGAAATTGCCATGAGTACAAGAGACGACTTGATAATGGCCACAGGAAGGTCTGATCATCCAAATCAAGTAAATAATGTTCTTGGATTCCCTTACATCTTCAGAGGAGCATTAGATGTTCGAGCTACTACTATCAATGAAGAAATGAAATTAGCTGCTGTAAGGGCTATTGCTGCTTTAGCAAAAGAACAAGTTCCGGATGTGGTAAACGAAGCATATGACGCCAAAAGTATATCATTTGGGAGAACTCAAATTATTCCCAAACCACTTGATCCAAGACTTATTTATTGGGTGGCGCCTGCAGTTGCCAAGGCAGCGATTGATTCGGGTGTAGCTAAATCTCCCATTAAGGATTGGAAAAAATACGAGCATCAACTGATGGAACGACTAGGTTTGGATAATAAATTTGTTAGAAATCTTACAGCAAAAGCTAAAAGGAATCCAAAAAAGGTAGTTTTTGCTGAAGCAGATACCTACAAAGTACTCAAAGCTGCAGAAATGGCTCTAGAGGAAGGTATAGCTGAACCTATACTTTTAGGTAGAGAGATTAAAATCAATGAAATAATTCAAGAATATAATCTTGATCTACCAAACTGTACAATCATTGATCCTAGAAGTGACGAAACGATTGATCAAAGAGAAAGATTCGCTAAAATTTTACATGAGAAAAGAAAGAGAAGAGGTCTTACTTTTTATGAGGCGAAAAAAATGATGAGAGAACGAAATTATTATGCTTCAGCTATGGTTGAAACGGGAATGGCTGATGTGATGATTTCAGGTATTACAAGAAGTTATAAGGAAACCATTAGACCTGCATTACAAGTTATTGGGGCAGAAGAGGGTATTAATAAAATTGCGGGAATGTATATTCTAATTAGTAAAGATGGTCCTATATTTTTTGCCGATACTACAATAAACATTAATCCAACCGTAGAAGAAATTGTGGATATAACACTGCTTGTTGCCAGAACAGTTAAAGAATACAAAATTAAGCCAAGAATAGCTATGCTTAGTTACTCTAATTTTGGGTCAAACGAGGGTGAGGATGCCGTAAAAATGAGAGAAGCGGTTACTTATTTACATAAGCACTATCCCGATTTAGTGGTAGATGGTGAAGTACAAGCTAATTTTGCTGTAAATAAAGAATTAGTTAGTGATTTCTTCCCTTTTTCCATGTTGGCTGGCGGTAAGGCAAATACATTGATATTTCCAAATTTGAGTTCAGGAAATATAGCCTATAAACTCGTAAAAGAAATGAGCCAGTTTGAAGCAATTGGACCAGTACTTCTTGGAATGAAGAGACCCGTTCATGTACTTCAAATAGGGTCATCAGTAAGAGAAATATTAAACATGATTACACTTGGTGTAATCGATGTTCAAAATCGAAAATAAAATGATTGCACACATAGAAGGTATACTAGAATCAAAATTGCCAAATCAGGTCATTATTGATGTAAATGGTATTGGATATTTATTACATATTTCTCTCAATACATTTGAAGACCTTCCATCAAAAGGTAAATTGAGATTGTTTAGTCATCTCATTGTAAGAGAAGATGCTCATTTGTTATTTGGTTTTGCTGAAGAAAAGGAAAGAACCATGTTTAAAGAATTAATAAATGTTTCTGGCGTTGGAGCAAATACTGCTTTAATGATCCTTTCTTCTATGAAACCTGACGATGTGGTTTTAGCAGTTGATCAAAGCAATGTGGAAGCCTTTAAAAGTATAAAGGGAATTGGACTTAAATCTGCACAACGAATTATTGTTGATTTAAAAGGAAAATTAGAAAAAATTGAATCAATAAACGATATTTTGTCCTCTCAAGACAATACCTTAAAAAATGAAGCGTTATCTGCATTAGTCGTTTTAGGGATAGAAAGGAAAAAAGCTAATAAAGCAATTGATGAAATTTTATCAAATGAAGAAGTAGCTTCTGTGGAAGAACTGATTAAAAAAACCCTAAAAGCGGTTTAATGTAATTTACATTGCTAAAAAAATTAGTCTTAATAATACTTGGATTTAGCGTTTTTGGAAGTGTGGAGGCTAATTCCCATTATCCTTTAAAAAGCCATGTGGTTTCAATCGACTCGCCTGACATAGATCTCATGTTTCCCATTTCTGACCCGTTGGACCCCACCAATTTTTCACAAGGGCTAATTGATTTTGACTTACCATTAAATATCAATAATAATGTAAACTACGATCCCAATTCTGGTCAATATATTTTCAATTCTATATTTGAAGATTCCTCATATTTTAGACCATCAAGTCAGATGTCACTGGATGATTATTTGGATATGCAACATCAGCAAAGCATGAGTAGCTTTTGGAAAAAGAATCTGGATGAAATGTCTGACTACAAATATGTAAAGCAAGAAGAAGATATTCAACTTAATAAGCCCAAACCACAAAAATTATTTGGTAGTGATTTTGTTGAAATTAGACCACAGGGGTCTGCGGAATTAAGTTTTGGTTTTAATTCTTCTAGAACAGACAACCCTGTTTTACCGGAACAGCAAAGACGAATAACCACTTTTGATTTTGACCAAAAAATTCAAATGGCGTTAACTGGAAAGATTGGAGATTTGATGGATTTGGGCTTTAACTACAATACAGAAGCTACTTTTGATTTTGAAAATCAATTGAACTTAGATTATTCTGGAAAAGAAGATGATATTTTACAAAAGCTTGAAGCGGGAAATGTCTCTCTTCCGCTAAATAGCACATTGATTTCTGGAAGTCAGAGCTTATTTGGGATCAAATCTGAACTGAAGTTCGGTCGTTTAACAGCTACAACCGTTTTATCTCAACAAAAAGGTCAAAAAAAGGAAATTGAGATTGCTGGTGGTGCCCAACAAAATGAATTTGAAATAAATGCGGATAATTACGAAGAAAACAGACACTTTTTTTTAAGTTACTATTTCAGGGACTCTTATGATAATTCCATGAGATCTCTCCCCCTTATCACTTCTGGAGTACAGATCCAGCGTATTGAAGTCTGGGTCACTAACAGAAATAACACCATAAATAATACCCGTAATATTATTTGCTTATCTGATTTAGGAGAGCCCAAGTCTAATCAATTACATAATCCAATATGGGTTGCAGGGGGTTATAATTTACCCGATAATGAACATAATAATCTCTATCCTAGTATCAATTCAGATCAAAATGTAAGAAATTATGTAAACTCTAGTAATGCACTTACAGGAACAAATTACAATATGGAACAAGGTATTGAATTTGAAAAAGTTGAAAACGCTCGTATGTTATCAAATAACGAATACACCTACAATGCTGTTCTTGGTTTTATTTCATTAAATCAATCTCTAAATAATGACGAAGTATTAGGAGTAGCTTATCAATACACTTATCAGGGTAAAACGTATCAAGTAGGTGAACTATCTACTGATGGTGTTTCCGGCCAAAGCGCACTCTATTTAAAAATGTTAAAATCAACTGTGCGAAATCCAAAGAAAAAGCTTTGGGATATCATGATGAAAAATGTATATTCTTTGGGCGCTTACCAGATTGATCCAACCAATTTCAGATTGGATATTTGGTACAATAATCCTTCTACTTCAATAGATATAAACTACATCCCTAAAACAGGCGTAGATGATAAATTGTTGATACAACTGCTGGATCTGGATCGACTTAATCAGCAGCAACAAGTTTTTGCTGATGGGATATTTGATTTTATTCCCATTACAGACAATCAAGGCAGAATTCCCAATGGGGGTACGATAAATCCAAGAAATGGAAGA
>CAZJVX010000083.1:0-7292 GCA_964549345.1 uncultured Flavobacteriales bacterium
GATAAAATGAACGAATTAATTGACAAACAAGGTAAAGTACAAGAGAAGATAGATCAATTAGATGCATGGGATTTAGATTCAAAATTGGAATTAGCAATGGATGCGCTCAGGACACCAGAGGGAGATAGAAATATCAAAGGGTTATCAGGGGGTGAAAGAAGAAGAGTGGCACTATGTAGATTATTATTAAAACAACCTGATATCCTATTATTAGATGAACCGACAAATCACTTAGATGCTGAATCTGTGCATTGGCTTGAACAACATTTACAAAACTACAAAGGAACTGTTATTGCAGTAACGCATGACAGGTATTTTTTAGACAATGTAGCAGGTTGGATATTGGAATTAGATAGGGGCGAAGGTATCCCATTTAAAGGAAATTACAGCTCTTGGTTGGAACAAAAAGCAAAAAGATTAGAACAAGAAGAAAAAACAGAGAGCAAGCGTAAAAAGGCGCTAGATCGAGAATTAGAATGGGTAAGACAAGGAGCAAAAGGCAGACAAGCTAAAGGTAAAGCAAGACTTAAAAATTATGAGTCCATGCTCAATGAAACGGTAAAGGAAAAGGAGGCTAAAATTGAAATCCCAATTCCCAACGGCCCAAGATTAGGTAATGAAGTAATCGAAGTTTTTGATATTGCAAAAGGGTATAATGAGAACTTGCTTTATGAAAACATGAATTTTAAACTACCACCTGCAGGAATAGTGGGGGTAATTGGACCTAATGGAGCAGGTAAAACCACTTTGTTTCGTATGATAATGGATGAAGAAACACCAGATAAAGGAGAGATAAACATTGGTTCTACAGTAAAGATTGGTTATGTTGATCAACGACATAAGTCAATCGACCCAAATAAATCAGTTTGGGAGGTAGTAAGTGAAGGAAATGAAGTTATTGAAATAGGAGGACAAACAATCAATTCAAGAGCTTACGTATCTAAATTTAATTTCAACGGCGCTGATCAGCAGAAGAAAGTAGGTGTCCTATCTGGTGGAGAAAGAAATAGATTACACCTTGCAATGACATTAAAAACAGAGGCAAATGTGTTATTACTTGATGAGCCTACCAATGATATTGATGTGAATACACTAAGAGCACTAGAAGAAGGTATTCAATCTTTTGCTGGCTGTGCAGTAGTTATTTCACACGACAGGTGGTTTTTAGATCGAATTTGCACTCATATTCTAGCTTTTGAGGGGAATTCTAGTGTCTATTATTTTGAAGGAGGATATTCAGACTATGAAGAAAACAGAAAGAAAAGACTTGGATCAGATATTATACCTACAAGAATAAAATATAAAAAATTAACACGATAAAATTTAAAAGATGAAAAAAGCAATTATTGATACCATAAAAGGAAAAATGGAAGTAGAGTTTTATGAAAACGATGCACCAAAAACAGTACAAAATTTTGTTGATCTATCTAACAGTGGTTTTTACAATGGCCTTACATTTCATAGAGTAATCCCTGATTTTGTGATCCAAGGTGGTTGTCCACAAGGCACAGGTGTTGGTGGTCCTGGTTATGCAATTGACTGCGAATTAGATGGAAACAATCAATACCACGATAGGGGAGTTTTATCCATGGCACATGCTGGAAGAAATACTGGTGGTTCTCAATTTTTCATTTGTCACTCTAGGGAAAACACAGCACACCTTGATAGAAATCATACTTGTTTTGGTAAAGTTGTAGAAGGTGTTGAAGTAATAGATATGATTGAGGGTGGAGACAAAATAAATTCGATTTCAATTATTGATGCCTAAAACAACAAAGGATAAGTTTGTTATTCAAGGAAAAGCATATGAAAAACCTATTTTATGTGATTTAACTAAACCTTTTCAGCACCATGACAAGAACTTAATAATTTTCTGCCACGGATATAAAGGATTTAAGGACTGGGGATGTTGGAATTTAATGGCTGATAAATTTGCTCAAAATGGCATTAGTTTTCTAAAATTTAATTTTTCTCACAACGGTGGGACAATTAATAACCCTATAGATTTTCCAGATTTAAAAGCTTTTAGTGAAAATAATTACTCCATTGAAGTTAACGATGTAATCAGAGTTGTTAGTTACGTTAAAAGTGAGTTTACCTATTTTGCAAATGCAAAGATTCATCTAATGGGTCATAGCAGGGGCGGAGGTATAGCTTGTATTGCAAGTTCTAGAGACCTAAATATAGAATCCTTAATTTTATTGGCAAGTGTTTCAGATTATAAAAATAGATTTCCTGAACAAAGTGAAATTGACAAATGGAAGGAAAATGGAGTAAGGTATATAGAAAACAAAAGAACTAAGCAGCAGCTACCCCATTTATATCAATTTTATCAAAATTACATGGATAACGAAAGTGATTTAAATATTGAGTCTTCCATAAAGAAATTTAAAGGGAAAACATTAATATGTCACGGCACTATGGACCTAGCTGTTGACTTTCAAAATGCGTTAAATTTATTGAGCTGGTCTAATAATGGAAGTCTTCTTAAGTTGAGAACAAATCACACTTTTGGCTCCAAACACCCTTGGAAAAATAATCATATACCAACAGCATTAGACCAAATTATAGAGAAATGCATAAGTTTTTTAAGCTAGTTTAGGCTATTATTCGTATTTAGGTTTTATATTTGTCTTTTAATGAACTCAACCGAGATTCTAAATAGTCTTCAAGTTTCTCTAACCTTAAGAAGACTTTGTTTCCAACTCATTGAAAACCATGATGATTTTACCGACACTGTTATTGTTGGTTTACAACCAAATGGAATCTATCTAGCTAACCGAATTAAAAAAGAATTAGAATTAATCACTAATCAATCCGTTATTACAGGTGCTTTAGACATTACGTTTTTTAGAGATGATTTTAGAAGAAAAGAAAAGCCTCTTATACCAAGCGTAACCAATATCGATTTCACAATTGAAAATAAAGTGGTGGTTCTTGTTGATGATGTCTTTTTTACTGGAAGAACTATACGCTCAGGTTTAGATGCAATAATGACTTTTGGTAGACCAAAATCGGTAGAATTTTTAACCTTAATAGAACGAAGATTTACACAACATCTACCCATTAGAGCTGATTACATTGGGCAATCTATCGATACTATAAATGAAGAAAGAGTAAGTGTACAATGGAAAGAAGTGCACGGTAAGGACCAAATATTACTTTATTCCCCAAATGAAAATGAATGATTTAAGCGTTAAACATCTAATTTCAATTAATGACCTTGAGACCAATGATTTAAATACCATATTTAAAACAGCGGAAAGCTTTAAAGAAATCATTAATAGACCTATTAAAAAAGTACCAACCCTAAGAGATATTACCATAGCTAATCTTTTTTTTGAAAACAGTACAAGAACTAAATTATCCTTTGAACTAGCTGAAAAAAGATTATCTGCTGATGTGATCAATTTTTCTGCTTCATCATCTAGTGTTAAAAAGGGAGAGACTCTTATTGATACAACTAACAATATTCTATCCATGAAAGTTGACTTAGTGGTTATGAGACATCCGCATCCTGGTGCAGCCAATCATATTGTCAATAATACTAAAACGAGTGTTATTAATGCGGGTGATGGCACCCACGAGCATCCAACTCAGGCTATCTTAGATTGCTTTTCCATAAGAGAGAAATTTGGAGAATTAAAAGGACTTAAAGTGGCCATAGTAGGTGATATTAAGCATTCAAGAGTTGCTTTATCAAACATTTATGCTTTAAAGAAATTGGGTGCAGAAGTAATGGTTTGCGGACCAACCACACTTATTCCAAAGTATATTCATCATCTTGGAGTGAAAGTTGAACATAATCTTATAAATGCACTAAAATGGTGTGATGTAGCTAATATGCTAAGAATACAATTGGAAAGGCAAGAGATTCAGTATTTCCCATCGATTAGAGAATACACCAGACAATATGGACTAAATATGCAAATCCTCAAAGAATTGAATAAAGAGATCACCATATTACATCCAGGCCCCATAAATAGGGGTGTTGAAATCACTTCTGAAGTAGCTGATTCGTCCCGTTCGCTAATTCTTGATCAAGTTGAAAATGGAGTAGCTGTAAGAATGGCGATAATTTATTTGTTAGCTGGTAGATTAAATAGAGCCTAACTATAAATAATTATCTTATTTTTGTTTAACAGTTATGAATTTCATTGTAGAAAATAAGGAAAGTAAAGTTATGATTAGGTGTCATGTTGAAAAACTTGATACGCTTAATGCGCCCGAACTAAAGTCTCATTTTTTGCATCAAAGTAAGCAACTGTTTTCTCATTTTATTGTTGACCTAACCAGAGTTAAGTATTGTGATTCAAGTGGTTTAAGCGCGCTTTTAGTAGGCAACAGATTAGCCAAGGAAAAAAATTCCAAAATGGTTCTATTTGGCTTACAACCATCTGTAAAAAAGATAATTTCTATTTCACAACTGGATACTGTATTTAACATAGTTTCAACCGAAAACGACATTATTAACTAATAAAACTTGTATGAAAAAATTATTACTTCTACTTTTTGCTTTTTCAGCGTATAACTTTTCCATTTCTCAATGCACACCTGATCCTCTTTACGCTGACTCTTCATGGGGGATTTGGCCTGATGAACAAACTAATTTTATGTCTGGCGACATAGGTGTGGCTTACCAGCAAATTGTAAATTTTAAAGTACCTCTAGATGCCGGTGATATCGATTCTGCTTTTGCGGGTGTACCGGTTGACTCAGTGGTACTAAATAATGTTTCAAATTTACCTCCTGGTATTTCGTACGCCTGTAATGTGCCTTCTTGTACTTGGTACGGAGACTCAGCTGGTTGTGCTAATATCGATGGAATGCCCACCACCAATGGCTCATTTCAAATTACCCTAGATATTACGGGTTGGGTAACTATATTTTTCAATCCATTTCCTCAAACTTTTACTTATGACGGGTACATAATCAATATAGGTCCTGTTGGAATTGATTCATATCATTTAACAACAAATACATTGAAGTTGGATAATGCCATTCCAAATCCCGCTAATAATGAATGTAAAGTTCAGTTTGTCAGTGGTAAAAATGTTTCAGTAAATTATAAATTAACAAATCTGTTAGGGGAGATTATTGAAAGTTATCCAATAGATGGTGTTAGAGGAATAAATGATGTTTACATAAACACATCATTATTACAAAATGGAGTTTACATGTATTCCATTTCAGATGGGCACCAAGAATTAACTAAAAGACTAATTGTAAATCATTAAAATTAAAATCCCGCAAGTCGGGATTTTTTTTTGAAATTCAAACTTACAATATTAGGGTCAGGAGGAGCGATTCCCACCATTGAAAAAAGGCCTACGTCTCAATTTCTGAATATTCAAGAAAGAAGGTTTCTTATTGATTGTGGTGAAGGAACACAAATACAATTAAGAAAATTTGGATGTAGGTTCACTAAAATTGATCATATATTTATAAGTCATCTTCACGGTGACCATTATTTAGGCTTAATAGGCCTGCTGTCCACATTTAATTTACTAGGTAGAATAAATCCAATTTACATTTATGCTCCTAAAGAGCTAGAAGAAATACTGGAGATGCATTTCAAAATATCAGGGAAGCCTTTTCGTTTCACTATTGAATTCCATCCACTTAATTTTAAAAACAAAGCCTTGATTTTTGAAGATACTGTATTACAAGTGTTTTCATTTCCAGTATCCCATTCCGTTCCATGTTGTGGTTTTCTATTTAAAGAAGTAAAAAAGAGCAGAAATATCATTAAGACAAAAATTCAAAACAAATCAATTCCGTTTGAAACATTAAAATTATTAAAAGAGGGTAAAGATGTAGATTTCAACAATGAAATATTAAAGTACAAAGATTATACAAAAGATAGTCCTAAACCACGTTCGTATGCTTATTGCGCAGATACACAATATGATGAAAATTTAATTCCAATTATATCAAATGTGGATTTACTATACCATGAAGCTACATTTCTGGAGCAAATGAAAGAAAGAGCTAAAAAAACACAGCACTCTACTGCAAAGGATGCTGCAACTATGGCTAAAGAAGCAAATACAAAAAAATTAATTATAGGTCATTTTTCTGCTAGATATAACGAAATAAAAAATTTTGAAAAAGAAGCCAAAGCAATTTTCGAAAATACAATAGCAGTAAATGATGGAGATGTTTTTGAAATTTAATTGAAAATTATTTTAGAATTAAAACAAACAGCAGATGGTTCTTACACGCTTTACAATAGTGAATTGAACGAACATTATCATTCTATTCATGGAGCTAACACAGAGTCTTTACATGTCTTTATCCAAAACGGATTAGCCTATTTATTATCCAATACGACTTCTAATCAAATAAATATTCTAGAGGTAGGTTTTGGTACAGGTCTAAATTGTTTTCATACCATTAATTACCTAGTAGAAAATAAATTTAAGATAAAAGTATTTTACCACGGTTTAGAACCATTCCCTGTGGATAAAAAGTTAATTAATAAATTAAGAAATGGGTTTCAGCAAAAGCTTTTTTCTGAGATTCATCATCTGGAATGGAATATGGATCAAACAATTAGTGATAAAATAGTTATTCATAAGTCTTCAAAAATGGTTCAAAATCTAAAACTTGAGAAAAAATATGATCTTGTTTTTTTTGATGCATTTGGACCAAGAGTTGAAGATAAACTATGGGATATTTCTGTTTTAAAATTAATATTTCATCTCATGAACAGTAACGGTATTTTTGTTACATATTGTGCAAAAGGTCAAGTAAGAAGAGATCTAGAAGAGATTGGTTTTAAAGTAGAAAGACTTCCGGGTCCGCCTGGAAAAAGAGAGATGCTTAGGGCCACTAAAGCGAACAATAGTACACAAAAGCTGGAGGTAGGTTCAATGGAGTAAATGTAATATCAACTAAACTAAATTTTTTATGTAATAAATCTTTTGCATTTAGTGAATACTGAAATTGTATAAAGTAACCTCCAGTTCCTAAAGCCAATTTACATTCATTAATTATGCGTAATTTGAGTTTTATGGGCAATACGGCTAAAGGAAGAGAAGAAATAATATAATCTACTTTTGGAAATTGGGTCTGTTTTAATGCAGTATTTATATTTTCAGCACTTTCACATCGTATTTGAAATCGACTATCTTGAACAGTTTTTCTAATTTTTGAAGCAAAATAGGGATTAAGTTCAAGTGACAGAAGTTTAGAATTAGGTGACATTCTTTTAAGTAATTTAGATGTGAATACTCCTGTTCCTGGTCCTAATTCTACAATGTTTAAATCATTTGAAAAGTCAATTTTAG
>CAZJVX010000084.1:0-3262 GCA_964549345.1 uncultured Flavobacteriales bacterium
TTATTTTTATTTATTTTATGGCTAGAGTTCTTCTTGTAAGTTCTCATTTGATGTGATCCTATACTGGTAGGATATATCCCAGTAATTAAACTACTTCTACTTGGTGAACAAACTGGAGATGTGGTAAAACAATTGTCGTATACAGTAGATTCTGCTGTTAATCCATTAATACTAGGGGTATATGCATTGCTATCTCCGTATGCTGAAAAAAATAAAGATTGGTCTTCACAAACCAGCCACAATATGTTTGGTTTTTTTTGACAAAACAAAAACGATATTGTAAATGTTAATATTACTATACTAGTCGCCCTTTTAATGTAATTCAATTTTTAAATATTTAGTTTTAAATTTACACTATATTCCTCTTTAAACACTTAATGGCTATGATCATCTGTAAATTTTATATTTTCTTGTTAAGAAACCTTCTTTTTTTCACTTTTTCCATAATATTTTTAATAAGTTGTTCTACCAACCCCACTACACAAAATTCCACAGTCGATGAAAAACCTAATATTGTATTTATCATGGCTGACGACCATGCCTATCAGGCCATAAGTGCATATGGGTCACCACTTGCAAAGCTGGCCCCAACACCAAATATTGATAGAATAGCTAAGAATGGTACACTTATGAATGCGGCTTATTGCACAAACTCTATTTGTGGCCCAAGTAGAGCATCCATATTAACTGGAAATTATTCTCACGTAAATGGGTTTTTCAAAAACGAAGGCGGAGGAGACTTTAACAGTGATTTACAGACTTTTCCTAAGATTTTTCAAAAAAACAACTACCAAACAGCTATTGTTGGTAAGTGGCATTTAGGTACAGAACCTAAAGGATTTGATTATTCCAAAGTTTTGGTGAACTGGTGGGGTCAGGGAACGTATTATAATCCTCAGTTTTGCATTAATGGTAAGGATACAGTAACAGAGACAGTAAGGCATTCCACAAAAGTGATAGAGGATGATTGTATTGCATGGTTAGATCAAAGAGATACCACTAAACCGTTTTTACTTATGTATCAATTCAAGGCTCCTCATCGAGACTGGGTTCCAGACTCTATGTATAAAGATTTATTTGACGGTGTTGAATTTCCAGAACCAGCTACATTCAATGATGACTATGAGGGTAGGCTAGCGGCTAGTGAAAATATGATGGAGATTGAAAATCATTTAAACAGAAGAGATTTAAAACAGGTTGTTCCTGATTCCCTTTCCGGAAGGGATTCCATAAAGTGGTTGATTTATGGAGACAACGGTCAATATTGGTCTCCATACGATAGTCTTGTAGGACAAGAATTAAAAAAATGGAAATACCAAACTTATATTAAAAATTACCTTAAATGCATAGCTGGAGTTGATAGAGCAGTGGGGAGACTACTTGATTATCTAGAAAGTAATAAGTTAAGTGAAAACACTATAGTTGTTTATACATCAGACCAAGGTTTTTATTTGGGAGAACATGGCTGGTTCGATAAAAGGTGGATGTATGAAGAATCTTTTAAAATGCCTTTTTTAATTCAGTACCCAAAGCTGATTGAGCCAGCTAAAGTGTCAAATAAATTTATTTTAAATGTGGACTTTGCACCTACGTTGTTGGACTTTGCAGGAATAAATATTCCAAATGATATACAAGGAAAGAGTTTTAAGAATATGTTTGTTGACTCTAATTATGCCAATCATAATGAAATATATTACCATTATTATGAATACCCTAAATGGCATAAAGTCCAACCTCATTATGGAATTCGCACCTCTAATTATAAGTTAATTCATTATTATTACTCTATGGATGAGTGGGAACTGTTTGATTTACAAAATGATCCAAACGAAATGCATAATATTTATGATAATGTTGATGATTCATTAAAATTTAAATTAAAAGCAAAGCTCATTGAATTACAAAAAAAATATAGAGATGATCAATCTTTAACAGAAATGAAGCTTATGACAGATACCGTAATCAAAAGGTCTTACAAAGGTTTTTGATTGTTTAACATTTTTTTACAATTTGATTTACAAAGTTTTGATTCTATGTTTTTTTATTTAACTTAGATAGCGTATAAAGTACAATAATACCCAAGGAAACATATTTTAAAGAGTATTCCTTCATTTTAACATTAATAAACTACCATG
The DNA here is from genome assembly GCA_964549345.1 of uncultured Flavobacteriales bacterium. GTDB lineage: Bacteria > Bacteroidota > Bacteroidia > Flavobacteriales_D > Parvicellaceae. Next base: position 2,136 of record CAZJVX010000084.1, read on the forward strand.
AAAAAAAACATCTACTATTTATTTCTTACAGCACTAGTCTCATTATTCTCGACTACAATTAGTGCTCAGGTCCCATCTCTGACTCTTGCGGGGGTTATGGATTTAACTATTCCTTCCTCGATGGCTAACGTTACCAATGGTTCACAAGGAAAAGCCATTGAAGTCGTAGCAATAAAAGATATTGCAGATTTAAGCATTTATGGCTTAGGAGTTGCTAACAATGGAGGTGGTACAGATGGTCAAGAGTATACATTTCCTGCCATCAGTGTCACTGCCGGGCAACACATACTTATTGCAAGAGATACTGGAGCTATACATTCTTATTTTGGTTCTTGTTACAACAATTTTGACCACGTACTGAATGCAACTTCAGCTATTTCTCAAAATGGTGATGATGCAATAGAACTTTTTAAAAATGCTAACAACATTGAAACATTTGGTGATGTAAACGTTGACGGTACAGGTCAGCCTTGGGAATACTTGGATTCCTGGGCTTGGAAAGATACCACTATTGCAGGAGACATTTCTTCAAGTAACTTATTTACAAATGGACCAAATACTAATTGGCCACATGTCTTAACAGCTGCACAAATTTCCGATGGTGCTTCTAGTCAAACAGTTCAAACTATTACAATAAATGTAACTAGTTTACCTTCTGCAGGTGCAAATGTAAGGGTTGCAAAATCTACTGCTAATGGAAATAATTTCAACGGTCCTGCGCAAGCTTTGACTCTTGGCCTAAATACAATAAATGTTACTGCGGTTTCATTTAATAGATATGTTAAATTTCAATTTAGTAGTGGTGCAGTAGGTTTTGATCATTTATATTTAAATGGCAATCAAATTCATTATGGTAATTGGGGATATGGCTCTGTCAATTGTTCTGACGGTTCAACATCAACACAATCTTCAGCTTGCCGATATCCTTTATGTCCACCTCCTCCACCTGCTTCACCATTAGTAGGTACTTGGAAACTATCACCTAATGCTGGTGCTTTAGGAGTTGGTCCAAACCAAGGAGACATTGGTTGGTGGTCAAATTCAGCTGGTGACGTAACTGCTAGAGCATGTTTATTTGATGATTCAATTTCATTTGATGCAAATGGAAATTTCACACATTACATGGA
>CAZJVX010000084.1:3362-7239 GCA_964549345.1 uncultured Flavobacteriales bacterium
GAAATGATTGCCGACATCAACTTTGGTGGTGGATGGTGGAGATCAGTATATGTACTTGCTGGGAATCCTCCTCCCCCTACTTATAATGTTACATTAACTGTAAATACGGCTAACATTACTGTTGGTCCTAATGGCATGTATGCTGGTGGCGGATTTTTAGGTGGTTCGGACGGTTTACAGATGACTGATGCTGATGGAGATGGAACCTGGGAAGCTGTAGCTACGGTAACAGCGGGTTCGGGTCCTAACTACTATGCATTCTTTAATAGTCCTTCACATGGAGGTGATTGGGGAACCAAAGAAGACTTAAACGGGACTACGTGTGGTCAGCCAGCGAATTATAACGATAGAGTTTTACCAACTATTACAAGTGATACTACCATACAACATTGTTTTGGTAATTGCGCATCGGATGGTACATGTAACCCTCCACCTGTAACCACTTACAATGTTACATTAACGGTAAACACAGCTAACATTACTGTTGGACCTAATGGTATGTATGCTGGAGGCGGATTTTTAGGTGGTTCGGATGGATTACAGATGACTGATGCTGACGGAGATGGAACTTGGGAAGCCGTGGCTACGGTAACTGCAGGAACTGGTCCTAACTATTATGCATTTTTTAATAGTCCTTCACATGGAAGTGATTGGGGAACTAAAGAAGTATTAACCGGTCAGCCATGCGGAATCGCAGCTAACTACGATGATAGAGTATTACCAACTATTACATCTGATACTACCATCCAACATTGTTTTGGAAATTGTGTCACGGATGGAACATGTGGTGTAGATCCATGTTTACAAGTTGCTCCGTATTTAGAGGATTTTGCTGCTGGTTTACCAACTTGTTGGGATGAGACCCAAACTACGGGGTCTGGATGGGTGTTCTCAGGGAATCCTGGTTATGCTGCTGGAGCTAACGGAAGGTCTTCAGGTACTTATGCTTGGATAGATTTTTCTGGAACAGATGTTGGAGCTGTTTTAAATGCACCTCCGGTTGATATTTCTGGATTAACTACTCCAGAGCTAGCGTTTGATTACTTTAGTGATCAAGGTACTTACACAGTTACACCGGCAAACATATTGTATATCGAAGCCGATAATGGTTCAGCATGGGTTACTATAGATTCTATTCAAGATGCTACTACACCAGGTTGGAATGCTTATACTTACGATATAACTGGGTACGATGTGTCAGGTATAGTAACTTTAAGATTTAGAGCCGAGTCTGGTGGTGCTGGAAATGATTTCTACAACGATATATTATTAGATGATTTTAATGTAAGAGAAACGCCTTCTTGTACTGATCCTACTGGGTTAACGGTGGGTACGGTAACATCTGATTCTGTGAGTTTGAGTTGGACACCTGGAGGAAGTGAAACACAGTGGTTGGTATATTTAGTTGATGCATCGGGTTCTTTATCAACTACGACTCCAACAACTGTAAATTCATCATCAGTAACGTTAGCTGTTAATCCTTCTACAGCTTACTCTGCTTACGTTCAGGCATTTTGTGGCGCTGGTGATTCAAGTGCTGTAGTAGGTCCACAATCTTTCACATCACAATGTGTTGCTTTTACAGCACCGTATATGCAAAACTTTGATGGTCTACCATTAGTAAGTCCATATAGAGAATTACCACTTTGTTGGCAGCCACAGGCTGGTCCTGATTATTGGGATGTGACGAATGATGCTGTTAATAACGGACATTCATATCTTCCAAATATTGGAGATCACACTACCGGTACAGGTAATTACATGTGGATAGATGCGAGTGGTAATATTACCGGTAATGCAATGGTTTCGCCTGAAATAGATTTTAGCGGTTTATCTAATGCTTACGTTGGATTCTATTTTGCATCTAATAATACTGCTAATGCAACTAACCATACGATTAATTTATCTGCTTGGGATGCAGCTAATAGCAGCTGGGTATTAATTACTTCTGCGAGTGGTAATTTCACTGGTTGGGTTGAAGTAGCGGGTAATATTCCTTCAAATGTATCTTCACCAACTAGGTTTAAAATACATGCGGATGCTGATCCAAATGGAACAGCGGCTACATATTATCAAAATGATTTAGGGGTAGATGATTTCTTTGTCATGGAAGCTCCAAATTGTCCACAACCTACTGGTTTAACAGCTTCAAACATAACAGCTGACTCAGTTGATTTGAGTTGGACTGCTGGTGGAACAGAGACTCAATGGTTGGTTTATTTAGTGGATGGCGGTACTTTAGCTACCACTACACCAATTTCAGTTTCGAGTACTAATGTTCAACTAGCTGTAAATTCGTCTACTACTTATTCAGCATATGTACAAGCCATTTGTGCTCCTGGCGACTCTAGTATGATTACGGGTCCTGTTACGTTCTCAACACAGGTTGCTCCTGGAACGTGTGGTATTTTTACAGTAGAGCTTACAGACTCTTATGGTGATGGTTGGAATGGCAATGGGTTAGAGGTAGTACTTAACGGTACACCAACTGATACGCTAACTGTTGCAACCGGTTTTAGCGCGTCATTCCAAATTGCAGTTGATATAGGTGATGTTATAGATCTTAATTACTTAAACACAGGTACTTGGGGAGGTGAGAACGGATGGAATGTTACCGATAACAACGGTGTTGTAATTGTATCAGTTCCACCAACAAATAACGGTGGATCTGCAGGTGCTGGCCCAGCCAATACAGTTGGTATAGCAGCTTGTCCTGCTTGTTCTGCTCCGTCTGGGATAACGGCTTCTAATATAACGACTAATAGTGCTGATGTATCTTGGACTGCTGGTGGAACGGAAACAGAGTGGTGGTTTGTATTAGATGGTGTTGGACAGTCAGTTACGAGTACTACCAATGCGCTGACAGGGTTAACTCCAGCTACAGTTTATTCTGTTGAGATAGCGGCTATATGTAGTGCTGGTGATACGAGTTCACTAACGCTTCCATACACATTTGCGACAGCATGTGCTGTAGCATCGGCTCCTTATTTAGAGAACTTTGATGCAGCTGTACTAAGTCCTTGCTGGACACAGGACACGGCAGATGTATTCGATTGGAGTGTAGATGCTAATGGAACCCCATCACCGGGAACTGGACCATCTGACGATGTAACAGGTGGAGGTAATTACATGTACACAGAAGCATCTGTTCCGAGAGCCTATTTAGATTCAGCTATACTAATATCTGAGGATATAGATGTAAGTTCTTTAACTAATCCAGAATTGAATTTCTTTACACACATGTTTGGATCAGCAATTGGTACGTTAAGAGTTGATATGCATGATGGTTCTGGTTATACAACGATATTCACTAAGTCTGGCGACCAAGGTGATGTATGGGTAGAGGAGAATGTATTATTATCGACAACGGCATCGGTTGTGAACTTCAAGATAGTAGCGGTGCTAGACTCAAACGCTGGTGGACAATCATGGCCTGGAGATATAGCCATTGATAATTTCGGAGTAATTGAAGCTTCTGCTAATGATTTAGCGATAGTGGATGCGTCCGTACCATCAGGATGTGATTTTGATTCAACACAGTATGTTTCAATTACAGTTGTAAATCAAGGTTTAGTGATAGAAAACACTTTTGATGCTTCTTATTCATTGAACGGAGCAGCTGCGGTAACGGAGACAAATTCGATTCCAATGAATCCTGGAGACACCTTAGTTTTTCCATTCTTTACTGGAGTTGATATGAGTTTAGATGGAGTTTATTCATTTGACTTTAGCTTAACTTCTGCAGCGGATACAGATCCATCTAACAATAACTTGTCTGCTTCTGGTGAGAATTTCTACACTCCAGGTGCACCTAGTGCAACAGGGGACACGATTTGTGATGGAGATACAGCTACGGTAATGGCGATGTCGGCTGACG
>CAZJVX010000085.1:0-7193 GCA_964549345.1 uncultured Flavobacteriales bacterium
CATTTTTTCTGGAAAAACATCTTATTTGGAGCAAACCTCAAAACTGCTTTATAATTATATTGACACCAACGGACTGCCTTTTAATTTTACTGATCTTTTTGGTAAGTTGTCTTTTAATACTGCTAACGGAAGTAAAATCAACTTTTTTGGCTTTAACTACAACGACCGTGTAAGATACAAAGCCGTATCAGATTTGAATTGGGACTCTTGGGGTGTAGGATCTAACTTTGTCATTGTCCCCTCTAGTTCAACTATGCTCATATTAGGGAGGTTTAACATAAGTGACTACAAAATTTCATTGACAGAGAAAGACCCTGTGACTGGGGGCGATTTATCTCCTAGAACAAGTAGAATTAACGGATTTAACTTTGGGTTTGATTTTAAATACTTCCTTAGAGAAAATGAGATCAAATATGGAATTGACATTAATGGTTTTGCTACTGAATTTGATTTTTTCAATAGTGTGGGCAGACAAATTGAACAAAATCAAAATACGACAGAACTAGCAGGATATATTGATAGTAAAATCATCAAGGGGTTATTGGTTATTAATCCAAGCTTCAGAGCTCAATATTATGCCTCACTTAGAAATTTTTCTCCAGAGCCTAGATTAGGAATCAAGTATAATGTTTCTGAAAAATTCCGATTAAAAGGGGCTGCGGGGCTGTATTCCCAAAACTTAATTTCTGCTAACTCTGACCGTGATGTAGTTAATTTATTCTATGGTTTCCTTTCTGGACCTGATAACTTACAAGATTCCGTTACCCTGTCCAATGGCGAAAGAGTGAAAAGAACACATAATCTTCAAAAAGCAACACACGCTATTTTAGGTGGAGAACTTGATATATCAAGAAATTTTACCCTGAATATAGAAGGCTACTACAAGTGGTTTAACCAGCTATCTAACATCAATCGAAACAAGCTTTATAATGATGATAATAATTCCTATACCATACCAGATGAGCTGAAAAAGGATTTTATCATAGAATCTGGTGATGCTTACGGAGTAGATGTGGTACTTAAATATAAGGCTGAAAAAACATATCTCTGGGCTGTATATTCGCTGGGTAAAGTTACTCGTTGGGATGGCTTAAGAGAATATTCTCCTCTTTTTGATCGAAGACACAACATCAACTTAGTAGGTACAAAAACATTTGGGGAAGATAATGATTGGGAAATAAATGTAAGGTGGAACTTTGGAAGCGGATTGCCTTTTACACAAACTCAAGGTTATTATCATTCCATAGATTATTCGCAAGGAATTAATACGGATATTACAACCATTAATTCAAGTGACTTAGAAATCATTTATGCCGATTTAAATCAAGGCAGACTTTCCGCCTATCATCGTCTTGACCTTGCTATTAAAAAGCATATTGAATTTAATAAAACAACTACCCTTGATATTACAGCCAGCGTTACCAATCTGTATAACCGGCAAAATATTTTTTATGTAGATCGGGTAACTACAGATAAAGTATACCAACTTCCACTCCTTCCAAGTCTTGGTATTAGCTTTAAATTTTAACGCATTTTTTTCCATATCGTTTAAATTCAGTAACTTTGATTCCCGTATTATATTAACTGCAATACGGCATGTCATCAAAAACAAAATACATCTTTGTAACTGGAGGTGTTACTTCTTCATTAGGTAAAGGGATTATATCGGCTTCACTAGCCAAGTTACTTCAATCAAGAGGCTTAAGTGTAACTATCCAAAAATTAGATCCATACATTAATGTAGACCCCGGAACATTAAATCCATATGAGCACGGAGAATGCTACGTTACTGATGATGGTGCTGAAACAGATTTGGACCTAGGTCACTATGAACGTTTTTTGAATGTCAATACCTCTCAGGATAATAATGTAACTACGGGTAAAATATATCAAAGTGTTATCAACAAAGAAAGAAGAGGAGATTATTTAGGTAAAACCGTACAAGTTATTCCTCATATTACAAATGAAATTAAAGACCATATTATACAACTTGGAAAAGATGATTCGTACGATGTAGTTATCACTGAAATTGGGGGTACAGTTGGGGATATTGAGTCCTTACCGTTCATAGAATCGATCCGTCAACTCAAATGGGATCTTCCAGGAAAAGTGTTGTTTGTTCACCTCACCTTAATTCCTTATTTATCCACTTCAGGGGAATTGAAAACCAAACCCACTCAACACTCTGTTAAAACATTATTAGAATATGGGATTCAACCTGATATTTTGGTATGCAGAACAGAATATCACCTAGATAGTGACCTTCGAAAAAAAATTGCTCTTTTCTGTAATGTAGAACAAAAATGTGTAATTGAATCTATTGATGCAAAGACCATCTATGAAGTTCCTCTTCTCATGAAAGAAGAAAAATTAGATGAAGTAGTTTGTGAAAAATTATCACTTCATGTTAAAGACCAATACGAACTCAAAAAATGGAATAAATTCTTGAATTATTTATCTGAACCTGAACACACTACAGAAATAGCCTTGATAGGTAAATATGTCGAACTAAAAGACTCTTATATTTCTATAGCTGAATCATTAATCCACGCAGGAGCAGAAAACAAGACAAGGGTAAATATTCATTGGATTCACTCCTCAGAAATGAAAGGTGAAAATATAAACCATCAACTATCAAAAATGGATGGTATCATTGTGGCACCTGGTTTTGGATCAAGAGCTGTAGAAGGTAAGATTAGTGCAGTTAAATTTGCTAGAGAAAACAAGGTTCCCTTTCTTGGAATATGTTTGGGAATGCAGTGTGCTGTGATAGAGTTTGCTCGTAATGTTATTGGATTCAAAGAAGCACATTCAACAGAAGTTAATAGCGATACATCCTATCCTGTAATCAGTATGATGGAGGAACAAAAGGAATTGAAAAATTTAGGGGGAACCATGAGGCTTGGAGCATATGACTGTCATGTAGAAAAAGACTCTTTACTGCACAAAATTTATGAAAATGATGTCATATCAGAAAGACATAGACATCGTTATGAATTTAACAACAAATACATAAAAGATTTTGAAGAAAATGGGGTTGTTTTTTCTGGAAAAAATAAAGCCAATAATCTCATGGAGACCATTGAAATTCCTGACCACCCCTGGTTTATAGGGGTTCAATACCACCCTGAATATAAAAGCAGAGTGGTAAATCCGCACCCTCTATTTATTAGTTTTATAAACGCTGCTTTAACACATCAAACAAATGCTGTGGATTCCCTGACAACTGTAAATTCTTAATGAGTCCAAAAGAAATTGTCAATCAAATGTTTTCAAATGACTCTTTTAGCCAATGGCTTGATGTACAAATTGAGGAAGTAATAAAAGGTAGATGTGTGATTTCATTACAGGTTTCAAATTTGATGACTAACGGATTTAAAATAGCACATGGAGGTATAGCCTATTCGTTGGCAGATAGTTGTGCTGCTTTTGCAGCCAACTCATTTGGTTTCATTGCAATAACTAAAAGCTCCAATATGTATTACCTCAAAAAAGTTAATAAAGGCGATCATCTCACTGCACATTGTGAAACAACAGAGCCAGATAAAAAAAACTTAGAGGTACAAATAACAAACCAACATCAGGAACTCGTTGCGAATTACTCTTGTACAATTCATTATACTAATGAGCAATGGACGAGTTAATTCTCATGTCTTCTGTTTTAACTTAACTTTACGTAAATTACCGCTATGAAAAACGTGTTTATACTAGATGCTATTAGAACACCCATTGGGAATTTTGGTGGAACTCTTAGTAATATGAGAGCTGATGACCTAGCAGCACTACCATTAACTGAACTTATCAAAAGAAATCCAAATACAGATTGGGAACAAGTAGAAGATGTTCTTTTAGGTTGTGCAAATCAAGCAGGTGAAGACAATAGAAATATTGCCAGAATGGCTTTGCTACTAGCTGGATTACCTCACCAAATTGGAGGAGAAACTATAAATCGTTTATGTTCTTCAGGTATGGCAGCAGCAGTAAATGCCTACAGAGCTATATCCATAGGAGAAGGTGAACTATACATAACAGGAGGGATTGAGCATATGACTAGAGGCCCTTGGGTGATTTCAAAAGTATCTAAGCCATTTGGGAGAGATGCACTAATGCATGATTCTAGCTTTGGGTGGCGCTTTATAAATCCAATTATGCAACAAAAATTTGGAACAGATGGTATGGGCCAAACTGCAGAAAATTTAGTGGAAATGTATGGGATATCAAGAGAAGACCAAGATCTATTTGCCTATAGATCTCAGATGAAAGCATCAACAGCAACTGAAAATGGTCGATTAAATGAAGAGATTTGTCAGGTAATTTTACCTCAGCGAAAAAAAGAAGATATTGTATTTGAAAAGGATGAATTTATTAAACCAGCAACTACATTAGAAAAACTAGGATCATTAAGAGCTGCGTTCAAAAAAGAAGGTGGTTCTGTTACCGCTGGTAATTCTTCTGGTTTAAATGATGGGGCAGCTGCCATGATTCTAGGAACTGAAGAAGCTGCAAACAAAAATCACCTTACTCCAAAATCAAGAATAGTAGGGGCGGCAGTAGCAGGTGTAGAACCCAGAATAATGGGTATCGGACCTGTGGAAGCTACCAAGAAAGTTTTACATAGAGCAGGCCTATCTCTCGATCAGATGGACATTATTGAACTTAATGAAGCATTTGCAGCACAAAGTTTAGCTTGTACAAGAGCATTAGGCTTAGCAGATGACGATGAACGAGTTAATCCAAATGGTGGTGCCATTGCTATTGGACACCCGTTAGGAATGAGCGGGGCAAGAATCTTGCAAACTGCATCTATGGAGTTAGAAAAACAGAAAAAGAAGTATGCCCTAGTTACTATGTGTATTGGTGTGGGACAAGGATATGCAACCATAATAGAACGCGTGTAAAATGCTTTATGAATTCAAAGGTTTAAGACCCTATGTGCACGAAAAAGCTTTTGTTCATCCTCAAGCGAATGTCACAGGGAATGTAGAAATTTATGAAAACGCTTACATTGGACCTGGTGCAGTAGTGCGAGGAGATTGGGGTAAGATTGTGATTAAGGCTGGTGCTAATGTGCAAGAAAATTGTGTTATACATATGTTTCCAGGAACAACGGTGATGATTGAAGAAGGAGCTCATTTAGGGCATGGATGTATTGTACATGGAGCATCTATCGGAAAAAACGCTTTAATTGGCATGAATGCCGTTATAATGGACGATGCTCAAATTGGTGAAAACAGTATTATAGGTGCGTTAAGTTTTGTAAAAGCAGAAATGGTGATTCCTAATCGAAAAGTGGTTGCTGGTAATCCAGCTAAAATCATTAAAGATGTTAGTGATGAAATGATCAGTTGGAAAACTAACGGAACCGAATTATATCAAAAACTTCCTAATGTATGTCACACCCATTTAAAGGAAACCACATCTTTAAAATCACCAGAAAACCAAGTAAATGAAGAGATAATTTCATACACAACCTGGAAAAAAACAAACTAAAAATCGTCCTCTACAATATGGTAGTTTACGATTGCATTTACGTACTCTTCTCTTAATGCTTTTGGCAACTCTTCAGAAAGTTGAGAAATCATTTCTTCTAAAATGGCCTTTTCTACTTTCTTCTTGATTTTATCCTTAGACATCATTACGTCAGTAAGTAAACCCATAAGCTGACCTTTATGAGCCTTTAGGACTTCTTCTGCGTTCAGTACATCTATTTCAATCTCTAGTTTCATCTTAGTTACCTATTGCATTCATCATATCTTGCAACGTAATGATATGTTGTTTATGTTCCCCTAAATTCACAATAACTGCTCTATTTTCATTGTTAAATAATTTAGATAGGTCATCAATGGAAAAATTTCCATCCACTTCTGGGAATGGTTCTTCCATAATTTGTTTTACGGGAAATTCTTTAATCAAAGGATCATCTAAGATTTTTTGAAAAATATTATGATCAGAAATGGAGCCAACTGATTTTCCATTTTCAAATACAGGAACTTGAGAAATTTCAAATTGTTTCATTTCGACCATAACCTTTGATAGGGGATCGTTTACATCTGCTGTGATCAATCTTTTGCCGTTATGATGAGCAACTATTTCGGAAGCTTTAGTCTTTTCTTCTTCTAAGAATCCTCTTTCTCTCATCCAATCATCATTATACATCTTCCCGATATATCTACTTCCAGAGTCATGAAGTAAAACTACCACCACGTCATTTTTATTAAAATGATGTTTTAATTGTAACACTCCTTTTATAGCTGCTCCACATGAATTTCCTGCAAATATACCTTCTTCTCTAGCCATTTTTCTAGTGTAAACAGCCGCGTCTTTGTCTGTCACTTTTTCAAAATGGTCAATTAATTTAAAATCGACATTTTCAGGAAGAATATCCTCCCCTATTCCTTCTGTAATATATGGGTAAATCTCATTCTCGTCAAATATGCCAGTTTCATGATATTTTTTAAATACGGAACCGTATGTATCAATTCCCCACACTTTAATATCTGGATTTTTCTCCTTTAAATATTTAGCTACTCCTGAAATAGTACCGCCTGTACCAACCCCAACTACAAAATGTGTTACTCTGCCATCGGTTTGTTCCCAAATTTCAGGTCCAGTTGTTTCATAATGTGCAATTCGATTAGATAAATTATCGTATTGATTTACATACCAACTGTTTGGTGTTTCTTCTGCTAATCTTCTGGACACAGAATAATATGACCTTGGATCATCAGGCTCCACTGCTGTTGGGCATACTATGACTTCAGCACCTACTGCTCGAAGAACATCAAATTTTTCTTTAGATTGTTTATCTGTGGAAACACAAATCAGCTTGTACCCCTTTACAATAGCCGCTAATGCTAAACCCATTCCTGTATTACCCGAAGTTCCTTCAACAATGGTTCCTCCAGGCTTCAATCTACCATCAGCCTCTGCATCTTCAACCATTTTTAACGCCATTCTATCTTTTACAGAACTTCCTGGGTTAAAATACTCCACTTTAGCTAACACAGTTGCCTCCATTCCCTTAGTTATGGCATTCAATTTAACCATTGGAGTATTTCCTATTGTTTCAAGAATATTATTAGCAATCTTCATACATTTTATTTTTTGCAAATGTAGAAAATAGGTCAAGGATTAAGAAAAGATTTAAATTAAATCTCCATCAATGCATTTAGACTATCAATTTTAGTATTGAA
>CAZJVX010000086.1:0-7179 GCA_964549345.1 uncultured Flavobacteriales bacterium
CCTGTAGTTTATCAAATGGACACTTTATCCACATTTTCTTTTATCATGCCTGAAAGCTGGCTTGGAAAAGAATTGCCAAAGCCAAATAATGATAATATCTTTTTTGATGTCGTGAAAAATCAATATGTTGCTGTTTTAGAATTTGGAGGATATGCCAAGCAAGAAATTTGTGAAAGAAAGCATAAAGAAATGAGCCAAGTTTTACAAAATCTAGGAATCAAGATTAACGATAGTTATTCTGTGGCGGTTTATCAGGCGCCATACCAAGTGCTAAATAGGAGAAATGAAATTTGGATTGAATTAAATGAAAGTCAAATTAAACAGCTCTTTCCTAGTTAGTTATTTCATCTTCTAGCTTGTCTCTCATTCTTTCGTAAAAGTTTTGTCTAATGTTCAACCAAAACAGGTTGTAATCGGCAATATGATAATCATTCCTTTCAAATATTTTCTGCATAGGAAAACTTTCAAATGTTACCCATAGTAATCCCTGGTGAACAACAGCACTTAGTGATTTGGGATGTTTTATTTTAAAATTGCGAAACAATATACCTTCATGTGAATTATACAAACTTGCTGCTCCATTTCTTCGCCAATTGACGGGATTTGTGACGGCAATTTTATCACTGTATTTGTAGCTAGGATAAAACCCATGAGAGAACGTCCTCCAGCTTAAAAAACAATGTCTATCTAAAGGATCATCACAGGCGGGATAATCTTTAATTAAACTGTGTACTGGCATTCCAATTAGGTAGGCCAATTCTACTTTTTGCAAGATAGAGTCATTTTCAAGAAGAAAGTCTGTAAATAGTTTTTCAGCATGATTTGTCCCCTGACTATGTGCAGCGATTACAATTCGATTTCCATTATTATAGTGATTTAAGTAATATTTGAAAGCATTCTCAATGTCTTTGTATGCTAGGTCAAATGCTTTTAAGCCATTGTTGTTATCCTTGTAACCATGTATATGTATTTGTCTATATACGGGTGCATATATATTTGCTAGTCCACAAAAAACATTAGCTTGATATTTTATTGTTGAATTATGTGTTTTTCTATTGATTTTTTTATTGTTTATATCGGCATTCCATTGATCTCCCTCGAGGTAGGTGGTTGGGTGTATGAAAAACACATCTATGGAATCTAAACATAAGGTATCATCCAACAAGTTCTTGGGAAGCAAGTCGGAATTGTCAAATTTTAGCGGATGTGCAATCCATTGGTCAAGTGTGGTGTAATCTGGAACTAACTTAGGAATTTCTTCTTCAAAACGATGAATAGGTATGGGGCTAACACATGACCATAAAAGAGAGCTTACCAATGTTAAACAGAGTAATTTTTTCATGCCACTAAAGTATTATTTTATACTTTCATCCAAGATCATCTTATAATTCATTTGTCAACATGAACATTGGTATAAATGCCAGGCACTTAATTGAGCATAAACTAGAAGGTATTGGTTGGTATAGCTTTGAAATACTAAATCGAATGGTGCAACTTAGGCCTGATGATCATTTTTATTTTTACTACGATCGTAAAACAAAGCCATTAGTTCAAGGCAAAAACATTACTAATGTTATTGTTTATCCATCCGCTAGAAGTCCTCATTTATTTCGCTTTTGGTTTGATATAAGACTACCAAGATTATTCAAAAAAAATAAAATCGATTTTTTCTTTTCACCAGATGGCTTCATCAGCTTAGCGACATCAATTCCACAAATCGCGGTAATTCACGATTTAAATTTTGAGCATTATCCAAACGATGTCCCAAAACATATTTTAAAGTATTACAAAAAGTACATGCCATTATTTGCAAAAAGAGCTAAAAAGATTGTAACAGTTTCGGATTTCTCTAAGAAGGATATTTGTGGGACCTATAAAGTGGATCAATCTAAAGTTAGTGTGATATATAATGGAGGAAATTCCATTTACAAACCGCTTGAAGAGAATCACAAAAAACAGTTTAAGAGCGAACAAAATCAAGAGCGGCCCTATTTTGTGTATGTGGGTTCACTACACAAAAGAAAAAATATTCAGAGAATGTTTGAAGCTTTTAATGATTTCAATAAAGATGGAAAATTTGATCTTATTGTTATAGGTGAATCAATGTGGGGTAAAGAATTTCAAAGAACCCAACTTTCACCACATATAAAAATTCTTGGACGGAAGTCAGGAATAGATCTTAGCAAATGGGTAGCTTCTAGTGAGGGGTTAATATACGTTTCTTACTTTGAAGGATTTGGGCTTCCTGTCTTAGAAGGAATGATGGCCGGAATACCTGTAATTACAAGTGACATAACAAGTATTCCCGAAGTAGGAGGTCAGGCGGTTGTGTATGTGGATCCATTTAATGTAAAATCCATATCAAATGGTATGTCAATTGCTATAGAAAAATATGATGTTTATGCTAAATTAGGGCCAATTCAAGCGGTTAAGTTCAGTTGGGATAAGGCAGCTGATGAATTAAATCATATTTTTACCCACGATATTATAGATCTTGATTGATGCTTTCTACTTTAAAAAGTAATATATTATTAATTGGCTTTTTATTTATTCTTATGGTCACTTTAGTGGTCTATTCGAATCATTTTCATAATCCGTTCTTTTTTGATGATTCTCATACCATAGTAAATAACAGTGCTATTACGAGTTTAGAAAACTGGACTGATTTTTTTTCTAATCCAGAAACGTTCAGTTCGCTTCCGGCCAATCGAGCATACAGGCCAATGGTGACGTTTTTAAATGCTGTTGATTATTCCATATCGGGAGAATTAAATTCGACTACTTTTCATACTCATATTTTTTTCTGGTATGTAGTTACTGTGTTGTTGTTTTTAATTTTAATGGTTCATTTATCAAAAAAAGCAAACCTTTTATTTGATTTTAAGGCAAAAGTTTTCATTGTTCTCACTTCCTTATTTTTTGCTACCCACACAATTAATGCGGAAACCATAAATTACATCTGTGCTAGATCAGATTCCTTTTCTACTTTATCTGTTTTAGTTTCTCTTTTATTATTTATCAATCAAAAGACAAGAAAATATTATCTCTATTTACCCTCATTTCTAATAGGTATTTGGACTAAACAGACTGCCGTCATGTTTATCCCCATTCTGTTTTTTTACATCATTTTATTTGAGTCAAACACCCATTATAAATTGGTAAAAAGTTCCATTTCTAGATGGATCACTTCGGTGATTAAGATCATGTGGATCCCCACTATATTTGGAGCAGCTCTTTTTCTTATAAATCAGCTTTACTTGACACCAAGTTCAACAGTTTCATCTAACTTTACCGTAACTAAGTTTGAATATATCTCCACACAGCTATATGTAATTCTACATTACATAGGAAACTTTATTCTTCCAACAAGCTTAAGCGCAGATCCAGATATCGAAATCATAACTCCTTGGTATGATAAGCGAATTTTACTAGGTCTGCTCTCGATTTCAACTCTCATATTTACGGCTTTTAAATGTGCCAAAAATGAAAAAACTAGACCCATATCTTTTGGTTTAGCTTGGTTTTTTGTTGCGCTCTTACCCACTTCTCTTGTTCCGTTGTTTCAAATTGCAAATGATCATAGGATGTTTTTCCCCTTTATGGGCATGTTTATTGCCGTTGGATTTGCAGGATTCTATTATTATAATTTAATACAAAAACACATCTATAAAATGAGTTTTATAATTATTGTTTTATTGCTCATTTCATCCTATTCTTTTGGTACATATAAACGAAATAAAGTTTGGTCATCCACGGAATCATTATGGTATGATGTAACAATAAAGAGTCCAAATAACGGTAGAGGCTTAATGAATTATGGATTATCATTGATGGCCAAGGGCGATTATGATAATGCTGAAGATTATTTTATTCAAGCACATGAGAAATCGCCCTATTGGTATACGGTTAAAATAAATTTAGCCATCTTATATGGTGCCAAGGGGAAAAAAAAAGAGGCTGAAAATTATTTTAATCAGGCTATTAATTTAAATTCTTCAGCTCCTGACCCAGAATATTATTACGCAAGATATCTGTTTAAAAATAGTCAATACGAAAAGGCGTTGCGTTTAGTTAATAAAGCTCTATCAAAGAGTCCAAATCATTTGAGCAGCATCAGCTTAAAAGAGCTTATAGTTCCACACACTCAATCAAAAAATGAGCAAGTGGAGGTTTTAATTACACAACTTTTAAATGACCCTCAAAATGAAAATTTAATCTTAAATCTGACGGAGAAATTATATTCGTTGCAACGTTATGACGAAGCTATTTCATACTGTGAAAATGCAATTGATAAAAACACAAAAAGTAAGTTTATCTATAATAATTTATGTGCTTGTTACAATCAAAAAGGAGAGTGGTTAAAAGCAAAAAGTGCTTGTGAAAACGCTCTAATTTTAGATCCCGATTTTCAATTAGCTAAAAATAATCTAAATTGGGCCTTAGGTGGATTAAATAAATAAATGCATGTTAAATGACAAAACCATAGCAGTCGTAATACCTTCATACAACGAGTCAACTCAAATCGAAATGGTATTAGATAGTATGCCTGGTTTTGTAGACAGAATTGTGGTTGTTGATGATTGTTCAAAAGATGACACCTTAAATAAAGTGAAAGCTTATTTGGATAAGGATAGTAATAAAAGCGATCTGCAATTAAAATCTATTTTTCTTGAATTGCCAGAGCCCAGTCCTTACAACAGAGCAGATATTGAGTTTATTAAAAGAGTTCAATCCGAAAAAGATTTTTTTACTATTCAAAAAATTCATAATAAAAATCAAGAAAGTGAAAAAATTATTTTGATTGAGCATACTCAAAATGGAGGAGTTGGGGCAGCCATTGCATCGGGATATAAATGGTGCAAAGATCATGACATAGATTGTGTAGCTGTAATGGCGGGTGATGGTCAGATGGATCCTGATGAATTATTATCTATTTGCGCTCCTGTAGTAAATGAAAATATAGATTATGTGAAAGGCAATAGACTGCAACACAAATCCGCATGGGTAATCATACCAAAAGTTCGATTTCTTGGTAATTCTATACTAAGTATATTAACGAAAATTTCATCGGGTTATTGGCACGTCTCAGATACTCAAACAGGTTATACAGCTATTTCAAAACATGCTATTAACGCCATTCCGTTATATAAAATTTATAAAAGATATGGAATGCCAAATGATATGTTAATCAAGCTAAATATTGCCTTTTGTACAATAAGAGAAGTAAAAATTAAGCCTGTTTATGGAGTGGGTGAAAAGTCCAAATTAAAAGTCATTAAAGTAAGTTTGCCAATATTGTTTCTACTTATCAAAGGCTTTATTAAAAGGTTATGGACGAAATATCTATTCAGAGATTTCCATCCTTTATTCTTATTATATAATATAGCATTTTTAATTTTCGGTGTCAATACATACTTTGCTTACCATTTAATCTTAAATTTCTTGCAGCCTAATAGCAAAACCCCTACTGATTTTTTAATCATTTTCATCTTTTTAACCATCTCAGGATTCCAGTCTTTATTATTTGCCATGTGGATGGACATTCAAGACAACAATCACCTTAGAAAATAATCAATTTATTTTTATTGGGTTCTTATAAAACCAATACACTCCTGGTAATAAGGTAATTATTTGAAGTCCAAAAATAATAAGAGAATAAGCCAGAGCAATGTCCGATACTATTTGATATAAGCTTAATAAATAAATCAGAGAAATTTCTCTAACCCCAATACCATGAATACTAATGGGAAGTAAATTTATTATTCCTGAAAATACACCAATGAAAAACATATCTAGCAAAGGGATTTCAAAACCAATACCATTTGCTACTACTATAAATGTACTATACAATAATATCATGGCCAAAATGGTAGCGGTAAGCTGAAAAATAGTGTTATAAAATGAGATTCCACTTTTGAAAATAGATAAAAAGTGCAGTATTTTATTTTTAAAAAGAAGGTAAATGACAATTGTGAAAACAGTAATTATAACAATAACTATAATAATGGTTGCTAAGTTTATTTGCAATGGTATTTTATGAAATGTGAGTAAATAATAAAAGCCAATTCCTCCTAATAACACTAATACTATTAAGTCATTTATTCTGTCTATGATAAGACTAGATAGGATGGCATTTGAATCGTTTTTGTTATTTAAATAATACAAACGTCCAAAATCACCAATTTTCCCTGGAGATATTAGACCTAGATAACCTCCGATCAAAAAAACTTTGAATAAGGTGAAATAGTTTTCATGAATTTCATATCCTTTAAGAATATTTCTCCATCGGGTTATTTTAACAAAATAACCTGTGTAAAATAAGAGGAAACAAAGTAATATATTAAGTAAACTAAGCTTACTAAAAGCAGGAATACAGGTTTCCCAGTCTGCTTTAATTAGTAGAATAGTAAATAAAATTACTGTGGCCATTTTTAATAAAAGCACAATAACCTTGATACTTTTTTTACTTAATATCAAATTCGAGATTTAATTGAGATAAAAATTCTGGTCTACCATTTTTTCTTGACTCAATAAAATGGTCATAAACTTGAATTTTTTGACTAAGAAGTCATTTTTTCTTTCATCGCTAAAACCTAAAAATTTAATTTTTTCTTCATCTGTTAGGTTAACTAAATTAATCAGATTATTTAGTGAAATTAGCTCAGGTGTTTTAGCTTCTTCATTATCATCTAATAATAAAGAAAGATAATTTTCAGCTTGTGTAGTTAACTCATCTGTAGGCTTAAAATTATACATTGGCAGAGTTGTAATGGTTCCCATTGGATACAATTTCTGATCATTTTTATTTTCAAAATGATTTATTTTAAAATTGTTAGTACATTCAATAAGAATATCCATTTCTCCATTCTCATATTTTTTTAGGATTTGAACAATTTTAACCAGTGAGCCTAATTCACTTAATGTTGTTTTTCCTTGGTATGGTATACCAAAACATTCATTATTGTTGATACAGTCTGTAGATAACTGTAAATAACGCGGTTCAAACAAGTGTAAAGTTGTTTGCTCTCCTGGAAAAAGAAAGATTCGAAGCGGAAATAAGCCTAAATGAGTTTTGTTATCCATGTATTTTAACTATACACCATAAATTTCAACTTATTTTATAATGCGAATACAATGAATAACATAATCTATTCACAAAGAAATATGAATTACTTCCCC
>CAZJVX010000087.1:0-7178 GCA_964549345.1 uncultured Flavobacteriales bacterium
CATATATTGCTTTAAGTTGCCTTTTTAATTTATTTCTTTCAACTGCTTTCGCTATTTTTTTTTTGGAGATAGAAAATAATACTTTTGGCTCTTTACTCTCAATACAATAAAACATCAAAGGAAAAAAAATAGATGTTTCTCCCTTTTTAAATAGTCGGTTAATTTGCTTTTTATTTTTAAGGGTGCTAATGCTCACAACCAAATATTGGCAATGATAAATTTACTGAATTAATTTTCTGAGTAACGCTATTTTAATTATCCTTTGATAAAGTTTTCAATAGCCATGGTCATTGATGGAATTCCTGGTTGGGGTGCCTTGATATCTATTCTAAGCCCTGCTAACTCTGCTGCCTTTGCTGTAGTTGGACCAAATGCTGCTATTTTTGTTCCATTTTGCTTAAATTCAGGGAAATTCTTAATTAACGATTGTATTCCTGATGGACTATAAAAAACAAGTATATCATATTTAACATCAGAAAGGTCTGAAAGATCACTGCACACCGTTTTGTATAAAACAGCATTCTGAAAATTAATGTTGTTCTTTTCTAACAACTCTGGAATATTTTTTCTTTGAATATCAGAACAAGGGACAAGAAACTTCTCTGAGTTATGTTTATTAATTAATTGAATTAAGTCCGCAAAAACTTGCTTTCCATGAAAAATTTTTCTTTTTCTATACACCACATAATTTTGCAAATAATACGCAACAGCCTCCGATACACAGAAATACTTCATGTCGTCAGGGACAGTGAATCTAGTCTCTTTAGCAATTCTGAAAAAATGATCAATCGCCATTCGTGAAGTGAAAATTACTGCAGTGTAATTTGATAAATTAATCCTTTGTTGCCTAAAATCCATGGGGTCAACTCCTTCTACATGAATGAATGATCTGAAGTCTACTTTTAAATTAAATCTTTCTGCTAGATCACTAAATGGATTTTTATCGGTCTTTGGTTCAGGCTGAGAAACAAGAATTGATTTTATACTCATTTGCAAAATTTAGTTAACACTTTTTCCCTAGCTTATTACTAGGAATGATGAAATTATGCCTAAAGGCAAAATTTCGAGGGTGCAAAGGTAAAAAATAATATGTATATATAAAATGTTTTCTTTTAACGCTTTTCTAAAAAGAAAAATAAATCGATAAATAAACAATGTAATCAGCAACAAAAAGAATATTCCATTTACAAATTGAATGGTATTCGGTTCTAAACGATATGAATATAGAATATTGAATATAATGATTGGAATGCAAACTAAGCCGTTGTGAATTATTCCAAGGAAGAATGTTGTTTTATAAAAGCGAAACAGGTCCCCTTTTTCTAAAAAAACCGCTGAAAAATTCAACAAAAAATACTTAATTAAAATTAATGTGGTAATGGCAATATAAATTAAAATGGACGGTGTTGAGGAAAAATAAAAATGTAGCATTATTCCCTGAACAAAAACAGAACTCCACAGCAGTATAGTAAACTCTTGTTCAGTTGTGTTGTTATTTACGTTTTTAAAATAACTTTTATTGAAAAGAGCTAAAAAAATGGACCTTACTAAATTAATCCTTGTTCTTATCACATATACATACATAATTATGGCAATTAAAAAGGGAATAAGCAACCCAAAAAACTCGATTAAATTTCTTTCGATAAGTTCCAAAAAAATAAATTAAGATACCGGCAGGATTAAAAGTAAGCTTTTTAACTAGTTTTTCTATTTTTGCATTCCTGTTAATCCACATATGTCCGAAAACTTTCCATACAATAAATTAAATAGAGAGGCTGGAGAAAAAAAACTAGCAGAAGAAAATTTTAACCGAATTACACTTTCTTTTTATAAATACGTCATCATTAGAAACGCTCGTGAGTTAAGAAATGAATTGTTCGTAAATTGGAATAAATTAAACGTGCTTGGAAGAGTTTACTTGGCAGAAGAAGGAATAAATGCTCAGATATCAATTCCCAAGTACCTTTTTTCTTCTTTCAAAAGGCATTTAAAATCCATTACATATTTTAAAAACATTCCTTTAAAAATTGCATTAGAAGAACCTGTTTTTTCCTTTTACAAACTTACGATTAAGGTAAGAAAGCAAATTGTTGCTGATGGATTAAGTATTGAAAATTATGATATAACTAATGTGGGAAACCATCTTAACGCTAAACAATGGAACGAGGCCATTGATAAAGGTGCAACAGTTGTTGACATGAGGAATCATTACGAAAGCGAAATCGGGCATTTTAAAAGTGCAATATTGCCTGAATCGGAGACGTTTAGAGAGGAATTACCGATGGTCGAAGAAATATTAAGGGGTAAAGAAGATGAAAATATTTTGCTTTACTGTACAGGTGGAATACGCTGTGAAAAAGCATCTGCTTATTTAAAACACAAAGGCTTCCATTCTGTTAATCAGCTTTACGGAGGAATTATTAATTATGTTCATGAAGTAAACAAAGACGGTTTAGAAAATAAATTTATTGGAAAAAACTTTGTTTTTGATGACCGTTTAGCTGAGCGAGTCACGGATGACGTTGTGAGTAATTGTCATCAGTGTGGTAGTCCTTGTGATAATCACACAAACTGCAGAAACCTACATTGCAATTTACTTTTCATTCAATGTGATCAATGTAAAGAAAAATATAAAAATTGTTGCTCAAATGAATGTGTAGAAGTTACTTCACTTAGCGATAATAAACAGAAAAAATGGAGGGCTGGAAAAGAAAACAAAAAAATATTCCACTCTCATAGAAAAGTAGATTTAAAAAATAAACTATAGTAGATGGGTAGTTTTAAAGAAAGAAAGAATATTAAGTTAAATCAGCTTTCAAATGATATTTTAAAAATATGGGAAGAAGAAAATACATTTAAAAAAAGTGTTGAAAATAGAAGTGAGAAAAAGCCTTTTGTTTTTTATGAGGGTCCTCCTTCTTCAAATGGTCTCCCTGGTATTCATCACGTAATGGCAAGAGCATTAAAAGATGTTTTTTGTAGATATAAAACACTTAAAGGTTTTAGAGTAAATAGAAAGGCGGGGTGGGATACCCATGGTCTGCCGGTAGAGCTAGGTGTAGAAAAAGAATTGGGTATTACAAAAGAAGATATTGGTAGTAAAATTAGCGTAGAAGAGTATAATGCTGCATGTAAAAAGGCAGTAATGAAATACACAGATGTATGGAACGATCTAACTAAAAAAATGGGATATTGGGTTGATACCAATAACCCATATGTTACCTATGACAACAAATATATTGAATCTGTTTGGTGGTTGTTAAATGAAGCATATAACAAAAATTATATTTATAAAGGTTATACCATTCAACCTTACTCTCCAAAAGCAGGAACAGGGTTAAGTTCTCATGAATTAAATCAGCCTGGGTGTTACAAACAAGTAAAGGACACTTCCATTACTGCACAGTTTCTTCTTAGGCCTGAAAATAAAGCTGTTTTTAATGTGAAAGAGCCTGTCTTTTTCATCGCCTGGACGACAACTCCTTGGACACTTCCGTCTAATACCGCCTTGGCAGTAAACAAAAAGGTTGAATATGTATTGGTTAAAACAGCTAATCAATACACCCGCAAAAGTTGTTGTTTAATTTTAGCTAAAAAAAGGGTGCCTTCCGTGTTAAGCAGCCCGTATGTGGAGAAAAACTCTATGGTTGATGAATCCAAACAAATTCCGTATGAAATCATTCAACACATAAAAGGAGAAGATTTAATCGGTTTATCTTACGAGCAGCTCATCCCCCTTGCAGAACCTCATCTTGGTGTTGATAATGCTTTTAAAGTTATTCATGGTGACTTTGTATCAACTGACGATGGAACAGGAATTGTTCACATCGCACCTACTTTTGGAGCAGATGATGCAAAAGCGGCTGAAAAAGCTGGAGTACCTCCAATGCTGACCCTAAATAATGAAAATGAATTAGTGCCTCTTGTAAACTTACAAGGAAAGTTTATAGACAATCTAGGTTTTTTGAGTGATAAATTTGTTAAGAACGCCTATTATCAACCTGGAAACGAACCTTCACGTTCGGTAGATGTTGAAATAGCCATACACCTAAAAGAAAAAAACAGGGCTTTTAAAGTAGAAAAGTATGAACACAATTACCCCCACTGCTGGCGTACGGATAAACCTATTTTATATTACCCATTAGATTCTTGGTTTATTAAAGTGACTGCATTTAAAGAAAAAATGTACGATCTCAACCACAAAATTAACTGGAAACCTGCTTCTACTGGTGAGGGTAGGTTTGGAAATTGGCTACAAAATGCGAACGATTGGAATTTATCTAGATCTCGCTTTTGGGGTATTCCTCTTCCGATATGGAGAACTGAAGATAAAAAAGAAATAAAATGCATTGGATCGGTTGAGGAACTTCAGAAGGAAGTAGAAAAGTCCGTTTCCGCTGGCTTCATGAAAAAAAACCCATTAGACCAATTTAAACCTAACGATTTTTCCTATGATAATTATAACTCATTTGATTTACATAAGCATTTCGTAGACGGGCTAATCCTGTGTAGTGAAAATAATGAGCCCATGCATAGAGAGGCTGACCTAATAGACGTTTGGTTTGACTCTGGCTCTATGCCTTATGCACAGTGGCATTATCCTTTTGAAAACAAATCACTTATTGATGAAAACAAAGCTTTTCCTGCTGATTTTATAGCTGAAGGGGTGGATCAAACAAGGGGTTGGTTTTATACTCTTCATGCCATTTCCACCATGATTAAAGAGGGTGTGGCCTACAAAAATGTAATATCAAATGGATTGGTCTTAGATAAAAATGGGCAAAAAATGTCCAAACGACTTGGCAATGCTATTGACCCTTTTAAAACATTAGACCAATATGGGCCCGATGCTACGAGGTGGTATATGATCACAAACTCACAACCATGGGATAACTTAAAATTTGATCTTGCGGGAATTGAAGAAGTTACACGAAAATTTTTTGGGACTCTTATAAACACCTATAATTTCTTCGCTTTATATGCTAACCTTGACGGATATAAACCATCTAAGAATTCGAATAATATCGCTTTTGAAGAAATAGACCACTGGATAATATCAAAATTAAACACATTAATTAAAAAAGTAAATGAGTCTTATGATGACTATGAACCTACAAAAGCGGGTCGCTTGATACAATCTTTTGTTGTTGATGAATTAAGTAATTGGTATGTACGTTTGTGCAGAAAACGTTTTTGGAAAGGGGAGTTGACAGAAGATAAAAAAGCGGCTTATTACACACTACACCTTTGTCTAAAAGAAGTAAGCATACTCATGTCTCCAATTTCACCTTTTTATAGCGATTTACTTTACAGAGATCTTTTGTTTTCCAATAGCTCGGTTCATTTATCGAATTTTCCAGAACATCAACCCCATTTGATAAATCTTGATTTAGAAGAAAAAATGAATCTTTGTCAGCAAGTTTCTTCTTTGGTTTTGAGTATTAGAAAGAAAGAAAAAATCAAAGTAAGACAACCTCTGCAAAAAATCCTTATTCCTTCCAGAGGAGAGTCCTTTGAAATTGCCATTAAAGAAGTGGAGCCATTAATATTAACAGAAGTAAATGTGAAAGAACTTTTGTTTATAAAACAAGACGACCCTATGCTTAAAAAGAAACTTAAGCCTAACTTTAAATATTTAGGTCCTAAGTTTGGAAAACAAATGAAATTTATCGCTAGTGCTGCCAACAACGCCTCAATTTCTGATATTACATCATATGAAAGTAACGGTAATCTCACATTGGACATAGGGGCTGAAAAAATTTCATTTGATAGTAGGGCTTTTGATGTAATAACTGCAGATGTTCCTGGTTGGAAAATTGCAAATAATGAGAATATTACTGTTGCACTTGATTTAAGTATTTCTGAGCAATTAAAGAACGAAGGTATTGCTCGCGACCTTGTAAATAGAATTCAAAATATTAGAAAAGAAATACAATTAGAAGTTACCGATTTTATCAAGGTTTTCTTCTGTGCTAATAATGAAATAAAAAATGCTATAAATAACAATTTAAATTATATTTGCTCTGAAACATTAGCAAAAGAGATCCTTTTTCAAGACAAAATAGAAAAACCTTTTTTTGCTGGTGAAAACGAGGAGATTCAACTTTCAATTGAAAAAACCAAATAATTTTCTGCCGTTATGAATAAGGAAAAAAATAGATACAGCGACTCAGAACTAGAAGAATTTAGATCTATAATTGAAAAAAAACTAGTAGAAGCTAAAGAAGATCTTGTTATTTTAAAAGGCTCATTGTCCCATAAAGATGATCACGGTACGGATGATACCGGAAGATCATTTAACATGATGGAAGACGGAGCTGAGACGTTAATGAGAGAGGAAAATGCTCAACTTGCCGCAAGATCCGAGAAGTTTATCAAAAACTTAGAAAACGCTTTAATAAGAATCAATAACAAAACCTATGGTGTTTGTCGTAAATCCGGTAAATTAATTAGTAAAGAGAGGCTAAAGCTCGTCCCTCATGCTACTCTTAGTATTGCTGCAAAAAATGCTGAAAGTTAACCTTACCAACGTAAAAAAATTTGTCCCGTTATTTATCATTTTATTTGTAATCTTAATTGATCAGGTTACAAAAATCTATATCAAAAGTCATTACCAATTAGGTTTTGGTAACCCAATTGCTGATTGGGGCTTATTAAGGATTGAGTTTGTTGAAAATCCGGGCATGGCATTTGGGTTTTCTTTCGACAATAGTTGGAGTAAATATCTTTTGAGTATTTTTCGATTTGTTGCCGTTATAGCTATTGGTTGGTATATACTAAAACTCATTAAATACAATGCTAGTCCTTTTTTAATTTATTTAGTCTCTTTAATATTTGCTGGGGCAGTAGGTAATATTATTGACAACCTTTTTTATGGGCTTATTTTTGATTCGGGCACAACCTGGAATGAAGAATTAGGAAGATGGATAGGCTATCATGGTGTCTCTGAAGCTAACTTTAACGGATATGGATCTTTCTTAAATGGTTGTGTAGTAGACATGTTTCATTTGTATATACCCTTACCTAATTGGGTTCCTTTTAACTTTGGAGAAGAGCTTTTTCCTCCTGTATTTAATTTGGCTGATGCATCTATTTCTGTAAGTGTTTTTTTAATCATTATTTTCTACAGGAAGATTGTAAGAAAAAGCGATATAGATCTAAAGTGGGATGATGAAAAC
>CAZJVX010000088.1:0-6975 GCA_964549345.1 uncultured Flavobacteriales bacterium
TTCATTAATATCCTTAAAGCCAAGTTTAAATTTATGGATTGGTATATATATATCCGAGAAATGCCTCAGAAATCTTGAATTTTTTAGGCCTTTTGTCTCGAGTAAACTTCCCTTTACATCGGCATAAATATTTTTATTCCATTTGAGTTCAATATCGTTCTTCAGCCCTGAGAAGGTGTCCTTTAAAAGAAAAGTATTAAAGGTGTAACTAAATTTCCCGTTTTTATTATGAACTAAGTTAAGATGGCTTTTGCCTAAAAGTTGATCTTCTTGTGAAACAACATCGAGCACATTCCAATTTCTTTCAAACTCTACCGCTCTAAAACGTTCAATCCTATTGAATTTATGCTGAACTAATTCAACTGATGAATTATGATCTAGCGCCCAATTAGTACCCAATTTTTTGGAAGTGTTAATTTGAAAAATTCCTGCCAGACCTATATTGTCTTTGTTATCTATTGATGAGAATGTATTTAAATCCAAATTAGAAGTGGTTAATTCATAGTTTATTTTGATTTTTTCAAATTTCTTATGTCCTCCTATGCTTATAACTTGTCTTTTTTTAGGGGTAATTAATTTTTTCACAGGTTCATAATCACCTTGCCTAACAATTCCTACAAAAGGTATGGTGTCAGGGGCTACCCACTCATAAACTTTTCCTAATGCATTGTAATCTTTAATAATATAATCCCCATTTCCATTGGACACCTCACTAAATACAACTTGATACTTTGCAGAGTCTGGATTTATAGAATATACATACACTTCATAGCCCAAAGAGTCTATTTTTTTGTACATGTTTACATTTTCATTGAAAGAAGTACTATCAATCCCTGAACTAAGAGCTAATTCTAAATCGTCACCAATCTGTTGAAGCACTTGCCTGTCTTGTTCATTTATGTTTTGTTGAAGAGGCTGATTTTTACTGTCTTGCTCTCCGTATGCATGAATAAAAAATGAACTTTTTTCTTTTTTAAACGAAGTTCTGCTTTGCAATAGCGATCTAGCGTAATTTTTATCACTGTATTGAAATTCAACAATTATTCGTTTATCCTTGTTTATTAGGTGATTTGCAGTGAAGGTAATCTCTGCAGTATTGTAGTCAATAGTGTAATCGAAGTTTTGCCCTCTTTGGAGTAGGTCACCATCTATATACACATTTTCAGTTCCACTTAAAATTATGATGAAGCTTTCATTTTCATTTCCATTTAGCCTGTACGGTCCTTGACTTCCTTCAATACCTTGAATTTCATTTCTGGCAAATTTCCCTTTACTAAGAGAGGCACTATTTTCAGTTTCTACTGTTAAACCATCTCTGGACTTATTGGAATAATAGTAAATGCCTTGCCCTCTCTTATGATACTTAAGGAAATAACTATCCCTGCTTTTTATCCAAAAATCTCCAGTTTTTATCTTCCAATCATCACTCATAACCTGTACAAATACTTGATCAAAATCTTGTAGCTTTTGTGTATTTCCTTCCGGTTGAATAGGAATATTGTCGTCAGTTACAGAAGCTAATATTTTTATTCCTGGAGAAATGTTGCCAGATAACTGCAGATTTAAGTTAGAGTTTAGTGAGAAATTTTGATTATTGCCTACCATCATACCTCTAGAAATAGCACCGCTTTTTTGAAGAGAAGATTGATTAATTAGGCTTTGATTTTCACTGTAAGAATAGACAGGAATTGGTTTATAGCCATCATGTTCTAATTGTTGATTGAGACCGTAATCGTGTTTGTAAAATTTGCGCTTAAAATTTAAAGGAAAGTGATAATAACTTATCTCTATTGTGTCATTCGGCAGGTTGTAGAAATGAAGAGTGGATTTTAAAGCATTTAGTTTATAATTTTCCTTTGAGACATGTGATCCGTCTTTATACTTAATTTCAAAACCATTTATAAGGATAGAACTGGTGTCAAACACAATACTATCTTCTTTTACCAGAATTATTTTTTTGATTTTAGAAGGCATATTATCCTGTCCAACACCTTTAATTGTGAGTGTAAATAGAAGTAATAGAAATAAGTAGTGTATATGATTAACCATTCATTTTGTGTGGCCTCTTTAACAACGCAATTTAAATAGAATTGTTTTTTAATTTGATGATTAAATCGTTCAAATTAAAAGAATATAAATTCGTTATATTTGTCAATTAACGTCATTTGATGAGTAAAAGAAAATTTATATATCTGTTTTTAATTGCGCTTTTATGTGTTACATGTGGGCAAAAAAAGACAAATCTTGATAGTCAATTTGGTTCAATTAGAGATGCAAAAGGCTACTATAATGAAGGAGATAAGAAATTTAAAATTTTCCAGGGAGGTGTTTTTAGAACTAATGAAACCAATTCATTTAAAAGTTTATTTCCTCCTTCTATTAATCACGCTATTTCAAGTAGGATAGCACTGCAAGTTTATCAGGGATTAGTAGGCTTAGACCAACGAACATTAAAAGTTAAACCTTTGTTAGCAGAAACTTATTCAATTTCTGATTCTGGACGTCTTTACACATTCACTTTGAGAGATAGTATATTCTTTCATGATGACCCATGTTTCGATAATGGTATTGGGAGAATGTTAAATGCAAAAGACGTAAAGTATTGCTTTGATCAATTGTGTTCTGCTATAGATGGCAATAGAACGTCAAGTTACCTAACTGGTATTGTAAAAGGTGCTAAAGAACACTACAATTCCACATCTAATTCACAAATAGTAGAAGGCGGAGTTGAAGGTATAAGGGTTGTAGACGATCGAACTCTACAGATTGAGTTGATATCCTCTTATTCTTATTTTTTGAAAATTTTAACCCAAGCTTGTTGTGCAATATATCCAAAAGAAGCCTATGAAATGTATGGTAAAGAGATGAGAGCTCATGCTGTTGGTACAGGTCCCTTCGTCCTAAAAAATAAAGATGTAAATGAAGATGTAGAAATAAGAATGGTTAAAAACGATAAGTATTGGGATGTTGATGAACACGGAAATAATCTTCCATATTTAGATGTAGTCAAAATTTCATTTAACAACAATAAAAAAATCGAACTCACTAATTTCAAAAAAGGAAACTTAGATATGGTTTATCAACTTCCAGTTGAAGAGCTCAAAGCAGTTTTAGTGACGTTAGATTCTGCTAAAGCAGGTGGTAACCCAGAATTTAAATTACAAAGTAATAAGGATAATGGATTGAGCTCAGCTTTCTATTGTTTTAATATGTTAAATCCTATTTTTCAAGATATCCGAATTAGAAAAGCTTTTAACCTTTCAATAGACAGGGAGAAAATAGTGAAATACATTTTAAAAGGTGAATCTGAACCAGCAATATATGGATTTGTGCCCAGTCTTGGTGAATATGATCATACCCTGGTAAAGGGATTTTCTTATGACCCTGAATTAGCTAGAAATTTAATGATTGAGGCAGGGTTTAAAGACGGTAAAGGATTCCCTGAAATGGAGTTAGATATAAGTGAAAGCAATTACTTAAATATAATTGTCGCAGAAGCTATCCAAAAGATGCTATTCGATAATCTAGGCATTAATATTAAGATTAACTATTATTCTTTATCTGTTCTGATAGACAAATTTACAAATGCAAAATCTGATTTTTTCGGTGTGACATGGTTAGCTGATTACCCCGACCCTCAAAATTTTCTTCAAATTTTTAATGGTCAAGTAGTTCCTGAAACTGAATATGATGAGAATGGAGATGCAATCACCTTACCTTCTTACACAAATTTTCCTAGGTATAAAAATGACTTTTTCGATGCTTGCTATGATAAGGGGATTCATGCCATTGAACAAGATTCGGCAATTTACTATTATTTAAAAGCAGATAGTGCTTTAATTGCTGATGCCGCTCTAGTTCCAATTTATTATGGACATAATATCCGCTTAGTTCAAAGTAATGTTCACTCCCTTCCAATTAATAGTATGGAGTACAGAGATTTCACAAGAGTATTCCTTTCTAAAAAATGATTTTAATAAAGGAGTGTTTAAAAATATCTGATGTTTTAGGTTAACATTGGTTTTTTGGTTTCATTTTTGTACAAAACGTATAAAAGTCATCATGAAGTCAATCTATTTAATTCCATCGCTTCTTATATTTTCTACTTTATTTCAAAATTGTGTTCCAGCAAGGAAATTCGAAGAAGTAGCTGAAAAGCAAGAAATCTGTGCAAAAGAGCTAAAAACGTTAAAAACATTAAAAACTGAACTTGAGACAGAAAATGTGGAACTAACTTCAAATAATGATCAATTATTTGAAGCCAACAAAAGATTAAAAAAAGATACCACTCTGCTTGGGAAATCACTTAGGATGAAAGAAAAGCAGTATGATAAAATTGATTTGCTAAATCAACGAATTCAGGAACAATTAGAAATTCTTCAAAAAGGACAAACGTTAGAAAAGCAACGCCTTTTAGCTGACCTTGAAAAAAGAAAGTTAGAATTATTAAAGATGGAAGATGAATTAAGATCATTGGAATTGGATCTAAATGCTAAAAAAATAGATTTAGAAAACATGTCTATTGAACTTCAAAAAAGAGAAAAGAGGGTTAATGAGTTAGAAGAAATAATAGCTAATAAAGACGCTATTGTAAAGGCACTAAAAGATAAAGTAGCTAAAGCGCTTCTTGGATTTAAAGATAAAGGTCTTACGGTTGAACAGAAAGATGGTAAGGTATATGTGAGTATGGATGCTAAATTATTATTTGCTTCTGGTAGCACTAAGGTAGATTCGGAGGGGGTTAAAGCATTGAAAGAATTAGCAAAAGTGCTTGAAGATCAAAATGAACTTGAAATTCTGGTTGAAGGTCACACGGATACGGATAAAATGAATTCCAGTTCTCATCCTGCTGACAATTGGGAGTTGAGTGTATTGAGAGCAACTTCTGTAGTGAAAATCATGTTGAAGCATAGTAAAATGGACCCAGTTAACATTAGTGCTGCCGGAAGAAGTGAGTTTATGCCAGTTGATGTCGATAACAAAGCCAAGAATAGAAGAATTGAAGTAGTTCTTATTCCTAAACTAGATGAGTTATTCGATATAATCAATAACTGATCTATTGACTTTCTTCTTGTAATTTAGGCAAGTTTCGAAGGCTAATCCCCAATTTTTTAAAATAGGAAGAAAGAGATGTGTGCTCAAGCGGAATATCTACAGGTATTGCTAGTTCTATAGGAACGGATGCATCTACTGGTAAAGGTCCGTTGAATGAAATTTTAGCCTTGGTTTTTACAGGGATTTGTACAGGAACATTTAAATCTACTGGGATCCGCAATGATAATCCTACAGGTAGCGTGTCAATTATAAGCAGATCTACAGGCACAGTACTTTTTACAGGTAATAGTTCATCAAAACCAATATTTAGTTTTTGATCTACGGGTATATTGCCTCTTATGGGCATCCCAAAACCTTTACCTCCAAAAAGAGAAACATTAACTTTCTGATCAAGTGGTATAGTGTCATCAACAATAATATTTACATTTTCAGTTACCTCAATTAAGGTGTCAATCGTAATGAAGTCAAGTACACCTAATTCAAAGGGAACTAGTAAACTTTGATCAACAGGAATTTCTACTTGAAGAGGTATGGTTGTTTTTAAATTAAGATCAATATTTACTTCTATTTCTTCTGTGACATTTATGTCTGAGTTTAATGGAATCGTATCGTTTACTGCTACTTCTGTAATTATATGTTGAATAGCAATATCATCTACGATTTGACTTATTTTTTCTAATCTATATTCAGCTGTTTTAAGAGCAACGACTAGTGCAATGATTATAATTGCACATAATGAGATCGAAACGTAAGAAATTATTTTAAAAAATGATTTATTCATAACTATTCATCATTAGTCTAAATGAAACTGTTTTTTGCTGTTATTTTGGCAAAAATAGATGAAAAGTTCAACCATGCAATACCAAAAATATTTATCCTTTCTCATTTTTATTATTTCCTTAAATTCTTGTACTACTTGGCATTATACTAATTACGGAAAGCCATTTGATTTTTTAAAAGCTCAAAGGGTTTCTATTAAGACTCAAGTACCTTCATCTGAAGATGTAGTACAACCATTTACAAGTATTGCAAAAATGGAATCAGAAAAATCTAATTCTAATAAACAAGAAAAACAGTATTCTACTGAAGAAAGGTCTAATCCTGAATATAGATTAAAAAAAAATTCAATTCTTCTTAGTAAATCGGCAAATTATGGATTAAATAAGCAAAAAGAAGTTAAGCGTATTAAAGCTAAGCATAAGATGATGATCGCGATAACTAAAAAAGTTCAAAATCGTATTGAAAAGGAATTAGCTAAATCCTCAGCTATTGCTTCCTCAACTAATGCTAAACCATTAAATAAATTAGAAGAAATAACCGATTTTGCATTGTTGCTGCTCTGTTTGATTTTACCACCTGCGGCTGTATGGTGGGTATTCGACACAAATAAAGAATTTTGGATTGATTTGATGTGTTACCTTCCATTTTTTGTGTTTAGAGCATTCGGTTTTTCTCTATTTATTTTGTTTGCACTCCCTGTACTGTATGCTATTTATGCGATATTTCTAGCATAAATTATTTGTAAAAGTTCATTTCCTCTACGTATTTATGTACATCTGGAGTTAATAAATAACGAACGTCTTTTTTATTTTTAATGGCTTTTCTAATGAAGCTAGATGATATTTTCATGATGGGGGCTTCACATCTTATCACGTTCACATGATTAAAAGAAGAATATTCATTAGCGTTATCTTCCATTTCTTGCTCTGTTAATACTCTCGGATATACGTATATCTTGTGATTATTTAATATTTCATCTTGGTTTTTCCATTTGTGAAAAGACCTTAAGTTATCTTCACCCATAATCAAATGAAATTCGTGGGTATTGAATTTTTCTTTTAGGTAAGCAAGTGTGTTTACAGTGTAAGAAGGAATAGGTAAATTAAATTCCTCGTTACACGCCATAAGCTTTAAGTTATC
>CAZJVX010000089.1:0-6921 GCA_964549345.1 uncultured Flavobacteriales bacterium
TTGGAGTTACATGCATGTTTCAAACGAAATTGCAAAAGGAAATCAAACCCTTAGCTCTTTAGACTCATTATTGATGGTAGAAGATAGTATTTATTGCAGTAATGATATAAGAATGTATTTCACCACCAATCATGATGAAAACTCTTGGAACGGGACTGCTTATGAAAGGTATGGAGCATCTTTTCATGTACAAACCCTTTTAGCATTTACCATGCCTGGAATGCCACTAATTTATAATGGCCAAGAAAGTGGACTTAACAAAAGATTAAGATTTTTTGAAAAAGATACGATTGAATGGGGAGAATATTCTCATCAAGATTACTTTACCAAGTTATATAAATTGAGAATAGAAAATTCAGCTATGTGGAATGGCGATACCAATACTGTTTTTGAAAAAATTGATTCCAAGTTTGAGAACCTCTTTGCGTTCAGAAGAAAAAATGAAAATGATCAAGTCACAGTACTACTTAATTTTGATGAGGATAGTTTAATTATTGAAAATTATAAAGAATTAGGCATAGGTGGGTATAGTATGGACTACATGGAAGGAAAAATTATTCCAGAAACCATATATATTCCTGGAAACAATGGCAAAATTTACATAGATTAGGTATAATGAATCAAAAACCAAAATTATCTTTTTGGCAAATTTGGAATATGAGCTTTGGATTCTTAGGAATCCAATTTGGCTTTGCACTTCAGGGTGGATTTATGTCCAGAATTTTTCAAACCTTAGGTGCCGAAAAAGAAGCCATTCCTATGCTTTGGATTGCAGCACCTTTAACTGGCTTACTCGTCCAGCCAATAATTGGATATTTAAGTGATCGAACTTGGCATCCTAAATTAGGTAGAAGAAGACCCTATTTTTTAATAGGAGCTATTTTAAGTTCATTGGCTTTATTTTTTGTGCCTTATTCACCATACTTATGGGTAGCTGCAGGATTCTTATGGGTTTTAGATGCTTCTATAAATATCAGTATGGAACCTTTTAGGGCACTAGTTGCCGATAAACTAAATGATGAACAACGTTCTTACGGATTTGTTGTACAAACACTTATCATTGGTATTGGTACTTGGATTGCGAGTAATCTTCCATGGGTTGTTACCAAACTTGGTGTATCCAATGAAGCTGGACCAGGTGTCGTTCCACCATCTGTTAAAATAGCTTTTGCAATTGGGGCCTTTGTATTTATATCCAGCATACTGTATACCATTTTCACTACATCAGAATATCCGCCCGATGAGCCGGAACTTAAAAACAATCAAAATTCATTTTTAAAAGACATATTCACAAGTATATTAAAAATGCCCTCGACCATGAAAAAACTGGGGATAATTCAATTTTTTAGCTGGTTTGCTTTTTTTGTGATGTGGAGCTTAGCTACTCCTGCACTTACCGAACATGTTTTTAAGGCACCCTCACCTATCATGGACCAATACAATATGCAAATTGAGGAGGAAGCTTACCAATTTGAACTGGACAATAAAAAATATCAAGATGCGGCAGATTTAGTGGGGTCTTATATGGGGACATATGGATTATCTTCTATGGCTTTTGCTCTATTACTAACGTTGTATACTTCCAAAAGACGTATTAATCGAAAAATGATTCATATGATATCACTGTTATTAGGTGGATCAGGTTTTATAATCATGAGATTTATCGACAACCCCAATTGGCTTATTTTATCCTTTATTTTAATTGGTATTTCTTGGGGCAGCATTCTTTCAATGCCATACGCTATGTTATCCAGCTCAATAGACGAAAATAAAATGGGACTTTACATGGGTCTCTTCAACATGTTTATTGTATTTCCTCAAATTATAGCCGCTTTGGGAGGAGCAAATCTTTTATCTAACTTGTTGGGTGATGATTCCATCAACGCCATGACTTTGGCTGGAATTTGCTTAATTGTAGCGGGACTGTCCAATAGCTTGATAACCGATAAAAGTGTAATTTCATACCTAAATGATTAAAGGGCTCATTTTTGATCTGGATGGTGTACTAGTTTCTACAGAAACCAATCACTATGTGGCATGGAAATTAATAGCCGATGAACTTAAAATTCCGTTCTCCGAAAAAGAAAACGAAAAACTTAAAGGTCTAAGTAGAGCTGACTCCTTGTCAGCTTTACTAGATCTTGGAAAAAGATCCATATCAGATCTTAAATTTAAAGCAATCTTAGATTATAAAAATAAGATTTACCTAAAGTCCATTGAAAAAATCAATCAGAATAACCTATTACCAGGAGTGTTAGAATTCATTAAAGAAAAACATGAAAATAACCACCTTCTCGCTGTAGGATCTTCTAGCAGAAATGCTCATTTCATTTTAAAAAAGACTAAAATTGATCATTTCTTTACATGCGTCATTGATGGTAATATGGTTAAAAAACCTAAACCCGATCCTGAGGTTTTCATAAACGCATCTTCAGGCTTAGGCTTAACAGCAAGTGAATGTTTGGTGTTTGAGGATGCAGAAAGTGGAGTTATTGCTGCCAAAAAAGGAGGATTTCATGTTATTGGCGTGGGTAATTTAAAAATACAAGATAGCTGTGATTATTTTATAAAAAATATATGTGAATTTGATTTAAGTTCTTATGAAGAATCTATTTGAAATCGATGAATGGAAGATTGTTCAAAATCAATATGAACCGTCTAAACAACTACAAGCTGAAAGTATTTTTAGTATTGGCAATGGTTCATTTGGTCAGAGAGCCAATTTTGAAGAAAATTATTCTGGCCCTACCCTGCAAGGTAATTACTTAGGAGGCATTTACTATCCTGATAAAACCAAAGTAGGCTGGTGGAAAAACGGCTATCCAGAATATTTTGCAAAAGTTTTAAATTCATGTAATTGGATTGGTATTAATCTGAAAATTAACAATGAAGAGATTGATATACACCAGCAAAAAGTGATTTCATTTCATAAAACCCTTGATATGAAAAAGGGGATATTAACTAGAAATGTGACGTTAGAGTTGAATAACAAACAACAAGTGTTGATAGAATTTACCCGTTTTTGTTCAATGGATAATACCAAATTGGGGATAGTAAGAGTTAATGTAAAACCATTAAATTTTAGCGGTAAACTAAGTGCAGAAATATATTTAAATGGTAAAGTTTACAATAGTGATTCCAATTACGATGAGCTATTTTGGAATCATGTGAATTCATCATGTGAAAACTTTAAAGGATATGTTAGTACCTCCACGAAAAAGACATTATTTCATCAATCAACGGCTATGGAGTGTAAAGTTGAATGTGATGAAAAAGAGTTGGAAATTAAGCCTAAGATTCGAGAAAAAGATTTTTTCATATCAAATGAATTTCAAATTGAGATTAGAGAACAACAAACATACACCATCACTAAATATGTAGGTATTTCAACCAACCTTAATGACACAAATACAAATGTTATTAAAGAATCTATGGATATAGCCAAAAACGCTAAAGCCATTGGATTTAATGAATTATTGACTAGACATATTAACGTTTGGGGAGAAATTTGGAAAAAATCAGACATTAAAATAGTTGGTGACAAGGAAGCACAACAGGGAATAAGATTTAATATTTTTCAGCTTTATCAAACCTACACGGGAGAAAATGAAAAATTGAACATAGGTCCGAAAGGATTTACTGGTGAAAAATATGGAGGCGCAACCTATTGGGATACAGAAGCATATTGCTTACCTTTTTATTTAAAAACAGCTCATTCAAATGTGGCTAAACAGCTCTTAATGTATCGTTATAACCAGTTGGATAAAGCGATTGAAAATGCAAAAAATTTAGGGTTTGAGGACGGTGCAGCCCTGTACCCTATGGTGACTATGAATGGAGAAGAATGTCATAATGAGTGGGAAATTACCTTCGAAGAAATACATCGAAATGGAGCAATAGCCTTTGCTATTTATAACTACGTAGAACACACCGGAGATTACAAATACGTCAAAGACTATGGTATTTATGTACTCATAGGAATTGCTAAATTTTGGTCACAACGATTTAATTGGTCAGAAGATAAAGAGGCTTATGTGATGTTAGGAGTTACAGGTCCAAATGAATATGAAAACAACGTAAATAATAATTGGTATACCAATTATATTGCTAGATGGTGCTTATCTTACACATTGGACTGCCTTAAAGAGCTTAATCTTTACTTAGTAAACCAAAAAGAAATAGATAACTGGACAAAAATCATTCAGAATACCTATCTCCCAAAAATAGAAAATAGCTCTGTTTTTCTCCAACAAGATGGATTTTTAGACAAAGAGAAATTGACTATAAATGATTTAAAAAAAGAGGATAGACCAATAAATCAAAATTGGTCATGGGATAGAATATTAAGGTCCATTTTTATAAAACAAGCAGATGTACTACAAGGTATTTATTTTTTTGAAGATCATTTCTCATTAGATGAAATGAGAGATAACTTTGAATTTTATGAACCTAAAACTGTACACGAGTCTTCATTGTCTCCTTGTATTCACGCTATTCTAGCAGCGAAGCTTAATAAAATGGATAAAGCGTATGAATTATACTTAAGAACGTCTAGACTTGACTTAGATGATTATAATCAAGAGGCTAATGAAGGATTACACATTACAAGTATGGCAGGCACTTGGCTTTCTGTAATTGAAGGATTTGCAGGTATTCGGGTGAAAAAACAACAACTTTACATCAATCCTAAATTACCAACTGAATGGAAGGAGTTGAAGTTTAACTTAGTAGTCAATAATAATTTATTTCAAATTGAAATCAATCACAACCATTTCACCGTTTTTAATCCAGGTGACAAAAAGATAACCTTTTCGCATAAAGATAAATGGCATGAAGTATTAGCTCACAAAGCAACCTACGTTACATTTTAATAAATTTTGATGTTGTTCTATCTATTTTAAGGTAATATATACCTTTAGTAAGTTGGGAAACATCCAATTCCAATTTATTATTAACCTTTCCAAATAAAACAACTTTTCCTGAGAGATCCATTACTTCAAATTTGGATGAAGAAAGTTCTTTTACATAAGATAAATTAATTATGCCAGTTGTAGGATTTGGATATATATCTAACTTGTCAGTAATTTCATATAAACCCACACTTGGGGGTGGAATACAGGAGCATTTATTTTTAATTGCATCAAGAAAAGGATTTGATGGAGCCTCATAATTTACTTTTACCCAACATTTCTGACCACTTTGATTTGCGGACGTATTTCTTATTTTTATAGTATACCAAGATTCACTTGAAACATCAAAATCATGTATCAAATTTCCTACACCAGAAATAGAATCTATTACGGTACAATTGCTATCAACAAGCAAAAGATTAATAGATAAAGAAGAAAATAACGGATATAGTTCTACAGAAATAGTTGAGTTTTCCTTAGCATAAACTTTACCTACTACTCTGCATTCTTGGCTATTAACGGGGAGCATACCACCTTGTTGTAAAGATAAAGGATGACTATCCCCTAAATCGTTTGCCATTTCCCATTCTTGTGTTATACTTTCAGATGGATTCACATAATTTGTTTGTATACCATCAGGTGCCCAAATACAATATCCTCTTCTACCTAAGTTTGCCGAGCCATCACATGGCGGTATAGAAATATCAATTTTTCCTCCTCCGTACACAGTAATGGTTTGTGTATTTGCACCACTATAATCTCTTAATACGGTTCCATCTGAAAAATTACTTTGAATTCCAGTTATATTTTTCCAGTTATTCCAATTATCGTTAACTGCTATAATTGCCATTGAATCTCTTTCAATTACTAATGCATTATTTTCTTGCCACCTGACTAAATAAGAACCATCCTTAAAATCAAGGTTTTGATGACACCAAATGATATTAACAATATCTGATCTCATGGGTAATTCTGTAGAATCAGTTGGATCATGGTTATACCTGTTCCCATTATATCCAATATCAAATAAGTCCTCAAAATAGACCATAGGAGCACCATCTACTGCAAAAGCAATTGCATAAACTACACTTAGTCTAGGATCATTGGGTTCAATTTGTGGACCCAGTTGACTTCCAAGATTCCAACCATTGTAATTTCCATTATTATCTAGAATAGGTCTAAACGTATCATGATTATTTACAAAAGGTACTGTACGTTGTCTATTTGACTGTTGGTAATTTGGTACTGTTCCTAAGTCAAAACTTCCATTGCCCTGAATAATCCCGGTAAGCGCATTTCTAAGTGAAAAATCAAAAGTTCCTGCTCTATTTTGAACATCGTTACACCATTGATCTAGAGCAGTAGCTCCACCAACCCATTCTCCTACAGCAAACATATCATCAGTTCCGTTTGCCCACCCGTTTCCGTGTTGAATATTCCATAAAAAATCCTCTACTATGTAGGTAGGAAAATGTTTAATAGCATCTATTCTAACTCCTTCCCATCCCATTTGCTTTTTATACCACATTAACCAATTCCTTGTATTGGTTCTCATGTAATCAGTAGATTGATTGGGATTATATGTTGCATTTGAACTCAACCCAAATGAATTTGATTCATAAGAAATATCAGGACCCCAATAGGGCGTATTCATTTCATTTGAACAACATATATAGCTGTTATTTGGGTAAAAATTTGGCCAATTCTTTGAAAATCTTCCAGAACGAGCTAAATAATTAGAAGCTGACTCAGCACTAGCTGGTGTTGCATAAGAAACGTATCTAAAGTTTTTGAATTTATTAGTTGCCCCATCATCAATTGCCGCTGGATCTCTTCCACCAGCACCATTTTGACTGCCTGCTCCGTCTATATGATTTAAAACAATATCCTGAATAACGTCAATACCATTAGCCTTAAGTACAGCCACCATTCTCAATAATTGATCTTTATCTCCCATTTTAGTTTTAAGAAATCCTTTTTGGTACTTGTCCCCTAAATCATAATGATCAAA
>CAZJVX010000090.1:0-6765 GCA_964549345.1 uncultured Flavobacteriales bacterium
GGAAATTCTAAATAATAATTAGCGTTAAATATTATCATAAACTAATTTGAAGTCTAGGTTGTAATTAAGCTTAGAAAATTCATTTTCATCATAAAATAGATGCTTTCCATTTTCAAGCATTGATTTTGCTTTCGAAGGGTCTTTTTTCTTGTAGTAATTCGCGTATTCCAACAAAGCAAACCTCAATATAAACTGTTGTGATTTAGTCATGTATTTCAAACTAAACTTATTGTCTTTATATTCAGCAAGTTTGGGTTTACATATTTTGAAAAATTCTTTAGCAGTGGACTTGTTTTTGGTCAAATTGCAAAGTAGTGCATACAATAGTTTTGCTCCATAATCATCAGGGTCCATGTCACATGTTTTTTTACACAGCCCTGTTGCTTTTCCATAAGTTGCGTCAGTTCCTTCTAATATGTAATTTTCAATTTCCTCAATGATAACAAGCTTGAATGCATCGATGTAATCTTCAGCATCATCTTTAAATTTATAGTCTTTATCTTTTTTTCTGTATTTGGCAGCAAATGATATTGCTGTTTTGTATGCTTTAGGATAATTATTGGTGTATTTATGGTCTCTACTCATTTCAAAACTGGCTTTTGAAACATATAAGTAGGGCAGTGGATCTTTTTTTGTCTTTTCTTTGAGCGTGTATTTCATCGCCTTGTTAAAACAAATATCATATTTCTCGTCCACGTAAAACAGTAGTAAATCCATGTAGTCATTATTAGTTTGACTTACTACAGGGTTTATTCGGAAAATGGTTACTCCAAAAACCAGAACTAATATGTGTTTATAATTCATTATAGAATAATAGTAACAACTTCTGTGCCTAAAATACAATTATTTACAAGAAATACGTGTACTCTATTTTAAAGATAAAGTTTCAATTCATCTAAATTCTATAAAATGATAGATTTGTATCATGAAATGGATTGGAGATAAAATCTCATATGAAAAACACGATGATTTCCTAACTATTATCATTACTGGAAAAACAGAATCATGGAAAGCAAATTTGATATTAGTATGGATTGTGGCCTGGTTAGGTGCCGGTACTTCAATCTTATATTTCAGTTTATACACGGATTCTTTTGAGGGACAACAATGGTATGCATACACTTTTTTTGCCTTTTGGTTCTATTTTTTTTATAAAATATTAAGAGTGTATTTGTGGAGGAAATTTGGGATGGAATATATTAAAATCGATGCTGATCGTTTCAGCTTCAAGAGATCTATATTTAGTTATGGTAAAGCACATGAAGTACTCACTGAAAACATAAAAAAGTTTAAGATAGAAGACTTTAATAAAAAATCATATGCAAAAACTTTTAATAACTCTTTTTGGGTGCTGGGTCAAGGAGTTATAACGCTAAATACTATCGATAATGAATTGAATTTTGGCAGTCAATTATCAAAAGAAGAAGCCAAAAAATTGGTAACTACCATAACAAAATTTCTATCTAAATTAAAATCAATTTAATAATTCAAACGAATTTGTTTTTATTCTTTTCGTTTGGAAACCATCTACCATTTCTTCAAGGATCATTTCCTGAGCAATTCTTTCTTGCATCACTTCTTCAACTGTTTTTATTTTTCCAATAGGTATTTGTCTATTATGACAATTTTCTAATAGCCAGTCTGTTTTTAAAACACTTGTTTTTTCATTGATAATTTTCATTAATTCTTCCCTTTTAGCTACTCTTTTTTGATTGGTGTTGAAATCGACACTTGCAGTTAATTTGATAAGTTCACAAAATGAAACAAATTGCTTGTCTGTGCCAATGGCTAAAATCAGTTTGGTACCGTCCGTGCTATTGATGATATCACCATAGGGTGCAATATTAGGATGTAAAGTACCAAGTTTTTTAGGATTATGTTCAGCCATCAGATAATTAGAAGACTGATTCATCAATGAAGCAATTGCTGTCTCCTCAAGGGTTGTTTTGATATGGCATCCTTTGCCTGTTTTTTCTCTTTTTAGTAGTGCTATTAAAATACCTTCTTTTATTTGGTGAGCGGCTAGTACATCAATTAAAGCAACAGGCATCTTAGCAAATTCATTTTGTGTTCCACACATGGACAAAAAACCTGTTTCGGCTTGTAATACTACATCAAAAGCTACTCTTTTTGGGTTTGATTTAAATCCACCGATATGAGCATAAATGATTTCAGGATTTATTGTTTTACAATCATTATATGAAAGTTGAAAACGTTTTGAATCTCCATGTTTAAAGTTGGTAATGACAACATCACTTTTCTTGATATAGTCTTTCAATAAAACCATATCTTTTTGATTGTTAAAGTCTAGGAATTTATGTTTTTTCCCATAATTCACTGAACAGAAGTAAGCTGAAGGTGCTTCATGTTTTTCATTAGCTAGTTTCCATTTCCTAGTTATATCTCCTCCTGCAAGCTTGTTTTCGATTTTAACTACGTTTGCTCCTAGCTCAGAAAAAAACATGCCTACGGCTGGACCGGCAAGTACATTTGAAAGCTCTAAAATATTGAGGTGGTTTAGCATTTTATATGATTATTTCACAAAAATATTAATTCATTTTTAGCATATTTAGTCATTATATGAAGACGACATAATGTCAACACAAAAAAAATTTGGAACTTTTAGTGGTGTATTAACCCCCTCACTGCTGACTATACTTGGCGTAATCATGTATATGAGGCTTGGTAGTGTTGTAGGATATTCTTCTGGAATATTTCAGGTAGTTCTTATAATTGTCTTTTCTCATTTAATATCGGTTACAACTGGTTTAAGCGTATCCTCAATTGCTACAGACAAAAAAATTGATAAGGGAGGGATTTATTACATGTTAACTCGCAGCTTAGGTTTGCCAATTGGTGGTGCCATCGGCCTGACTATTTTTTTTGCTACAGCTTTGAGTATTGCTCTCTATTTAATTGGTTTTTCTGAAAGTTTAATCCCGGTTTTAAACGATGCCTTTGGAATAGGAGAAATCACGGTAAATAAACTTAGGTTAATTGGAACAATTGCCCTTCTGCTTGTGTTAGTTGTAGCTTATATTAGTACAAGTTTTGCTCTCAAAATTCAATATGTAATTTTGGCTTTGATTATTCTTTCGTTAGGTTCCATTTTTTTGGGATCTGCCAAAGGTTTAACAGTTGGAAATGATCAAATAACGTCACCAAACTTTGCAGTTTTATTTGGTATATTTTTCCCTGCAGTAACTGGGTTCACAGCAGGTGTAGCTATGAGTGGAGATTTAAAGAGTCCAAGGATATCGATCCCTTGGGGAACAATGTTATCCATCACTATAGGTTTAGTTGTCTACCTAGCTTTAGCTTTTTTCATTTACTATAATATTGAAAGCGAAATACTTAAAACAAACAATAATGTACTTATTGAATTTGGCGCTATCCCACTATTGGTTCTAGGTGGTGTTTGGGGTGCTACATTATCATCCGCATTAGGTGGAATTCTTGGAGGGCCAAGAATTTTACAGGCTATGTCGCTTGATTTAATTACTCCTAAAATTTTTGCCAAGGGTCATGGTGTAAATAATGAACCTAGAAATGCTCTTCTTCTCACTTTTATCATTGCAGAGTTGGGTATTCTCATAGGTGAATTAAATGTTATTGCAGAGCTTGTTGCTATGTTTTACATGGCAGCCTATTTGTTTATCAATATTTCCTGCTTTCTTGAACAGTGGTCTAGTCCT
Organism: uncultured Flavobacteriales bacterium; assembly: GCA_964549345.1. GTDB lineage: Bacteria > Bacteroidota > Bacteroidia > Flavobacteriales_D > Parvicellaceae. Next base: position 3,696 of record CAZJVX010000090.1, read on the forward strand.
GATTTCCGACCCAAATTTAAAATACCTTTAGCGGTGTCACTCGTAGGTGCCATTGCCACTTTTTTGTTGATGATTCAGTTGAATCTGGCGGCTACATTGGTAGCTGTAATTGTGATGATGGCATTTTGGTTTTGGTTATCTAAAAAGGATTTGGTACTAGGTACAGGGGATGTGTGGTTTAGCGTATGGACTTCGATTGTCAAAACTGCATTGAAAAATCTGCAAAAGAAATCAGTACATAAGCGAAATTGGCAACCCAATATTTTATTATTTAGTGGGGGAACAAAAAATAGACCTCATTTAATTGAATTTAGTAAATCCATTATGGGAAGGGGTGGAATGGTTTCTAATTTTGACTTAATTGAGGTAGACTCTGCATCTACTCTTTTTCCAAAATCACATCAGATTGTAAAAGACGAAGAAATTGCTGATGACACTATTTTTCACAGGAAATTATATTGTCAAAATATTTTCAAAGGTATTGAAACCATAGCCAATACTTACGGATTTACAGGTGTAGATCCAAACACAATTTTGATGGGATGGGCTAGAAATACAAAAGACCCCAAGTGGTTTGGAGAGATGACGAATAAACTTAAAGATCTAGACTATAATATCCTTTTTTTAGATTATGATCAAGATCGAGGTTTTGGAAAATATGCAGAAATAAATATTTGGTGGACCGAATTCAATAAGCAGAACGAGCTTGGCCTACAAATGGTTAAGTTTCTAAGAAATTCTCCCTGGTGGAAAAGTGCAACCTTGAAGATTTATTATGTAAATAACGATGATAAAGAAAACAAACAAATAGAACAAATTATTCAACTTATGTTGGATAAAAAAAGAATGAGGGCTGATGTAGTTGTAATTGATAATACTACTGACCAGAAGGATATAAATGATCATATTAAAACAAGAAGCCACGAAGCAGATTTAATATTGATGGATTTGCCACTTTTAGAAAAAGATAAGGAAAATGAATTTATTGAAGCTTCCAATTTGCTTTTTACTACAATTGGTTCAGCGCTATTTATAGAGGCTTCATCTGCATTTGAAATTAGCGATATTAAGTTGCTAAAATCTGATTTAGAGAACGTAGAACCGAAAACTTCCAAAGTTAAGAGCTTATCTACATCTAAACCTGAGTTGATAAAAAGTCATGCTGCCAAGGTAGACGATAAGTTAGGTATTTTACAGAACCAATTGATAGAATTTAATAATCTTCTTTCTTTAAACATCAGTGACATATTGGACGAACTAACTGTTTACTACCAACAAATTTTAGATTCCGAAGATCATTCAAGTGATACCATATACCAATTATATGATAGTGAGTATATTTTAAAATTGAGTGAAGAAATTGCAGATCAAATGGGCGTATATATTGATGATTATAATAACAAAATGTTATCGTTAATCAACCGTCAGGAAAAATACATTTGGTTTGAATTAAATCCCAACTTTATAAATGAAAAATACATTTCAGAAATTAAAAATGGATTAGTTCAAAAATACCATCACCAATTGAACACAGGAAAGCTAATCAGAATCAAAATTCCCTACAAAAGATTACTTATCTATTGGTATAAATCAAATTTCACTAATGACTTGTTATCAAATTTAGATTTGGTTGGCATTATTAATTTGAATTTTTTAAACCAATTTAAAAACAGATCTAAAGACAAAAAAGTCAGTTTAATTAAGACCAAAGATGAGGCTATAGAAACATTCCAACGGGAGATGGATATGTCTGTAACCAAACTTATCAATGCTATTTTAACGGACGTAGTTAAAGGGGATTTAAGATCGTTAATTGCAAATAGAGAAGAAGAATTCAGTCCAAAATCATACAAAAGAAAGCTGGAAGAAATAAGTGATTTTTCTTATTGGTTTGGAAAAAATATTTTCATATTACATAATCATAAAATTTTTCAGATCGGTAACGTGATATTAAATGAATTTTCTATGGCAAACATTGATTTAGTATTTCATAACCTTAAAAGGGAATTAGAAGCTAATTATAAGTTTAGAATAGAAAAAATAAATGCTAATTCCCTCAGGAATGTCAAAAATCTATCCAAAATTATTACCTCTTTTGAAGATGCGTTAGCCTATACAAATAGAGCCATACAACCTCTTGTTTCAAAGGTGGAGACCCGAACCTTAGTAGAAAAGTTCCCTTCTGAAATTGACTTATATCCATTGGAATCTATAAGCGGCTTCTTAGAAAAACAAACCAATTTGGTTGAAAGGACATTTTATCTTAACTCGACATTGAATTCTATTTATCAAAAAGAAATTGCTCTGAAAATAAAATCAATATCAACTGAAAATTTAACATGGTTAAAGGACAATACTGAGGATTTAATTAATAATATAAAATTACTTGTTTTTACCCTTGAAAATCAGGACAATAAAAAGCTAGTTGCTGAAGTAAAAGGCAAACTGAAGGAAAAAATAAAGGATTTTAAAAGCAATCTATCTTCTTTTATAGAAAGGGTTGAAGTGCAAAGAGAAGAGTTGAATAAAACAGCTTCATTATTTTTGAATGAAAATTACATTTTTAAAAACAGCAGTAGGAGAGAGGTTAAATCAACCACCAATGAAAACTCTATTTCAAGTAAGATTGTAAACTGGCAGGCTCTTTTCTCAGACCAGATTAATAAAATTTTTGATCGAATTTCTAAAGAGGATTCGGACAACTATATTCTTGGAAAATCAGAAAGGTTATTTAGAATTAGGGATTTTATGCAAACCGTTTCTATTGATGAATCATTGAATAAAGGAAGCGCAGAGACGTACATTCAACTATTCAACACACTAGCTCAACCTAATCAATTGTATGATTCCTTTATATACAAACAATTGAAGCTGTTCAAGCAAATTGCTCAAAATCATATTGAATTAAATGAAAATGTAGTATTGGTAAGTGGTGACCCAAGTTCTGGCAAGTCATACCTTATCAATAGCTTTATCAAAACTCAGAAACATCAAAAGTGTTTTACAATGCATACAGAAAATGAAATACTGCCACTAAAGAAAGTTTTCAATTCCTTTCAATTAATAGATT